>NZ_JBFROH010000053.1:0-34760 GCF_041471425.1 Vibrio sp. 10N.261.52.C2
GGAAAGCCGCGATGAACCTTAAAGAATAGGAGAAACACAAAGCCTAAGTTGACGTTGAAGCTCAAGAAAAAAGGAAATCAACCGCGACAAGGTTATAGAACAAAAACACCGCCATGCTGACGCCGATCGTTAGCAACACATTGCCTGTTTTCCAAATCAACAGACCTGTGACCACCGCGCCTATTAAGTATGGGTTTTCAAGGCTTGGCCAAAATGTTTGTTCAGGAGCAAATACAATTGGCCCCCAAATCGCAGTCAGCACCGCTGGGCTTGAATAGCGCAATAGGCGCCTTGCGGTTTGATTGAGTCGAAGCGGGATTGCAGGCTCAAGAAACAAATACCGACTAAAGAAAACAATCGCAGTCATGAGGAATATCGTTAACCAAATCATCTCTATTTCCCCTCCACGATTGTCTTGTTACCGTTGTTTCGCTCTTGGAACGATTCGCTGATAAAGCCCGCTAACATTCCGGCAATCGCTGCAATCATTAGCCCGCCCTCAATATTGTTAACCGACATAGCAACTGAAGTGACCAATGAAACCACCACACATACGACGACAGGCACTGTTCTGATTAATGGAAAAACTAACGCAATAAAGGTTGCTGCGACCGCGAAGTCGAGCCCAATCTCGTTAAGTGATGGAATTTGGCTTCCCGCGACAATGCCAACAAAGCTCGCGATATTCCAAACAAGATAAAAACCGCCGCCTACACCCGCAGCATACCAGCGATTAAATTCATTCTGAGACTGCCCACTACAAATCGCGAACAGCTCATCGGTGAGCCAAAATCCGAGTAATAGACGCCAACGCGCAGGAAGATGGCTAATTTTGTCACGCATCGATACGCTATACAGAAAGTGTCTTGAGGTGATGAACAGTGTGGTCAACAACATAGTGCCTAAACCAATACCCGCTTTGAACATACCCGCAGCGACAAGTTGCGCTGAGCCAGCAAACAAAATAGCCGACATCGCTTGCGCTTGAAGTTGATTCAATCCGGCATCTATCGCATATGAACCGGCTAGAATTCCCCAAGGGATTACCGCAATACTCAAAGGCATTCCCGCTAAAACGCCTTTCCATAACTGTGTTCGTCTATCCATTGTTTCACTATCCATATCATTCTTTTCTCTCTTTACATTCGCTATTCAATGTAAGAAGAGTGGAGTCGGTTCGATTGTACAAACTTGCTCGATTTCGCGAACCAATTAAGGTGTCCGATTTAGAGCATTTTAATGTATTGCCCCGGCGTGTAGCCATTGGCCTTTTTGAAGTGTCGATGAAAATGGCTTTGGTCGTGAAAGCCAGACTCTTGCGCGGTGTCTGAAATGGTATGTCCTTGTTTCAATAACTTACGCGAAAGCCTTAACCGAGATTGGATTTGATACGCATGTGGCGGAAGACCAAACTCTTTTTGAAAAGAACGCACTAAGTGAAACGGACTCAATGCCGCTAACTTAGATAGTTCGTCTAGGGACACATCGGCTTGTGGAAAATCATCTAAGAACTCTTTCACTAAGACAAGCTGGCGCTGAGTTTTCCCATCGAGTTGAGGGTTAAGCGGCGATTTTCCGTGTCGGCTAATCAGTTTAACCAACATTCCGTACATCAAGGTTTCTCTTAACAAGCGATTATCAGATTCATCAATCGTGTTAAAGACTAATCTCAATTGATTGGCGAGTTCAGGATCTTCAACAACCGCTCTTGGGAAATAAGGCGCGCCGTAATTCGGTAGGTTAAGCTCTTGAGTGATCTTGGCAAGTTGCTCTGGGAGTGGATACATGGCTCGATACGCCCAACCGCCTTCAGTGGCAGAGTGACCGCTATGAACTTCGTCGGCATTGACCAGAATAATCGCATCTTGTGGTGCTATATGATGCCCGCCCGTTCGATAGAAACGCTGAGCGCCCTGCTCGATGACTCCCAGCGTATAGCCCTCGTGGCTGTGGCGCGAGAAGTTCTGCTTTTCGTATTCAGCATTAAGAATTTCAAGGCCGCCGAGCTCTTCGGTTATCTTATATTCGGCCTTCTCTTTAGAGCGTTTCTTGTTCTCCATAACAATTCCCAAGCCTGTTAATTATCGAGCGACTTATCAGTCTACTCTATAGGCTCTTTCAGCTTTTGTACAAAATTGCGCTTTTGTTTGTTAATACTGTTTTTATCGTTGGCTTAATAACTCTTTCTAACTGGGAGGAAAGTCTTGGTCTATAACTAGTTGGCGAGAAATTGACAAATTAGTGTGGCAATCATGGCAATACTCTCTTCAAATCATCGGCAATAGACCTGATACAACATGAAAAATACACTGATCCTTTTCTTTTTCCTGAGCCTAGCAGGGTGCACTCATAACCAATCCAAAGCACTGAGCATGAACTCCTCGTCAGTCAATACATATCCTCAATCGATGTCGGACCTGCAACTGTGCGACACCTTGTATTACGGGCGCTCAAGCAACCAGACACTCGCAGCAATTGGCAGTGAATTCAATCGAAGAGGGTTATCAAAAAGTTGGTGTGACACCGAAACTAATAAGCTTTATTTAACCAAGACAATCGATTGGGTTGCTGACCAAGTAGAAGGCAAAGAAGATTCAGAGGAAGAAGCGTCGGCAGTGGTGTTGCCAGCGAATTAGAACGGGTTAGCAATGTTGTTTGCTTATTAGCCGAGCTACCTAGTCAGGACTAGCCGAACTTACTTTATTGTTCAGGCACATCATTGATATGTTGTGACACACGAACTAGCTTACTGGTTTTAAAACCCATGCTCTGCGCCCGTTCAATCAGCGAGTCTAAGTCTTGTTTGGTGAACTCTGCAGTGCGATACAAGATCTGTAAGGTATTTTTGGTAGGACCCACCAACAAAGCCTGAGTGTAATCTTCATTCAAGAAAATTACCTTTCTCTGCTTCTCATAAGGGCTATTCGCTTCGACTGAAAACCACGCTTCGGTTTGAGAGCCCTTAAATGTTGCGGCTTGTTCTTTGGTCTTCCACTCATTCTTTTTCGCGTTGTAGCCTCGAGTTGTCAGCTTAAGATTACCGTCAGATTCAAATAAAAAGCTAAACGACAAAGAACCGAGCTTTGATTGCAATGGATGCGGGATAAAACAAGCGGAATACCATGTACCAGCGAAGCGTTCGGCATCAAAGTCAGAGGCGGGGATTTTAGACGTAGGTTTACTGCCACGAAACGTAAACAACAGCTTAATCATTAGCATCGCTAATATTTTGTATGTCATGTCACTTACTCTTTATTCGATTGTTATTAGACCCACACCTTCGATCGCATAATCAGTCGACGAATTGGTCTGTTTTTACAAGCTTAGCCAACAAGGTCTGTAACTGCTTGGATTCGTCTTCACTCAACGCACTCTGAAACTGCTCGCTGATACTATCGACCATAGGCTCACAATATTCGGCAAGCTTCTTGCCCTCTTCCGTTAAAGAAAGAAGTTTTACCTTTTTGTTCGTTTCACTCTTGCTGGCCTCAATAAGGTTCAGCTTAATCGCGTTATCAACCAAACGCTTGGTCACAGAGCGATTTCGAAGCAAGTAATTGGTTAACTCTTGCTGAGTGATTTTGCCATGCTTATCTAACACTCGAAGCGCACCAAACATCTCTAGAGAAATGCCCGAAGTGGTGCCCATCTCAGCGGTGACTTGAGCTCGAAACTGTTTGTAAGCAAAGCCCATTAAGAACATAGGATTGCTGTCGAGTGCATCAATTCCGGTGATGGATAATGCTGGTTGATTTTCCATATATAATTCCTTGGCAGACCACTAATAATACCAACACGATGGACATTAACTCTGCACGAAAGTAGGTATCTTGCAAACCAAGATCGGTTGCTGAAACATAGAGTTGCAATGGTAGCATAGTTCCTAACATCGCTTCAGTATGCATACCTCGCACGCCACCACGACTGCCGCTGATCCAAATTGCTATCATGGTCACCAAGCTTGTTAGTCCAATGATATACACCCAATTATAGGAGTGTTGCCCCGCTAACAAGGTTACGAAGACCAACGCCAATGCACAACCACCAACGTGGGCTTGTAAACAGTTTTTCACCACCATTTGATAGTTCATGCGTTCACTTTGCGCAGCCGCAATAATCACAGGCATCATACAGAACGTCGCGGCAATCAAATCGACCATCATCAAAAATGCTAAACCAACTCCAAGCATGACCACATATATCACTCGCTGCTGGTACGTCACAGGAACACTTTGCATTGGCAGCGGCGACATCGCTTTGGGCGGCTTTAAGAACAGCATCACAAATCTCACCACAACCATGGTCGTCACCATGCTCACTGCTATATCGCGAACCCAGTCCGTCATCGGCATTGGGCCATGTTGTGCAAACACAATCACCAAAAACCAATTGAGCAATGGGATGTAGATTTTCCCAAGTTTGGCAGGCGTGTCGGCCCACCTTCTTGCTAAATCAAATACCCATAAACTGATCCCCCAAACCACTGCCGGGTGTGAGGCAAATAACTGATCGACAAGCAGAGCCACACAAGCGACACCCAAGATAGGGAGAAACGCTTTGAGCATACCTCTCACTGAGTAGTCGTTAATCTTGGTCGCCGCCATTACCGGATAAAGAGCGAGGTACGCCGCAACACCTAGCTGTAGCCAAAGTTGAGCCAACATACCCAAAGACACGATAGCGCTGATCCAAGCTACTTCAGACCAGTTAATCGGGCCTCGAACTTCGTTATTCATAATCTGCCTCTTAGGTCGTAAATCGTTATTTCGTCAGTGGGTAGTCAGTTAGTCGATGATTGAAGAGCACAGTTAAACTAGGTAACGAATGCGAGCTAGCACTTCCATCCATGCACTTCCGATCACATCCCAAAACGTCGCTTCAGGCACCACCATCACGCTCACTTTAGAGCCTGAGAACAATGAGTGATCAAGTGACGGCAACGTTACTTGTGTACGCACTTTTTGTTGGTCTCGAATCCAGCGATCATCATTCACGACTTTCGCGAGGCCGCTGTTGTCGCTGCTCGCATCATAGATAGCCAGTTCACGACCTTGAATATTTCCCTCAAACACCTCACCAGGCATTGCATCAAACACCAAACGAACGGTTGTTCCCGCAGTCAGATTTGCACTGCCCTTTTCGTTGAAGTCTGCGTTAATCCAAGCATGCTGGCGATCAACCAAAAACAAAACGGGGCTGCCAGCGCCAACATAGGTTCCTGAGTTAAGGTTGAGATTGCTGATTACGCCATCAACAGGCGCGACGATTGTCGTTTTGTCCAAATCCAATTGCGCCAGTTCAACGCGAGTTCGAGCAACAGCCAAAGCACCGTTGTCGCTGCTTTTCTCAAGCTCAGCTTTTATCTGCTCAATATCGGCTTGCGCAGCTTCGACGGCTTGCTGTCTTACAATCGTGTCCGATCGGCTATCGTCTAGCGTTTCTTGGCTAACAAGTTTTCTCGAAATCAATTGCTGGTTACGCTTCAATTTTCTCTCGGCATTCAGAGCTTCGTGTTGGCGCTGACGTAACGTCGCTTCCGCGCCATGCAAGTGCTGCTTGTTTGCTTCATAGCTTTGCTCTGCTTCAACCAAAGCCGCTTCAGCCTGAGTTAACGCCAATTCAAAACGAGTTGGATCTAAGCGAACTAGCAGTTCCCCTTTTTTTACATCCTGACCATTCTTAACAGCCAACTCCACCACTGGCGCCGACACTTCTGCAGCAATACGGCTGGTTGGAATGTGCAATTGAGCTTGAGTTGTGAACGGCGCAAGGTTGTCACTTGCCACCAAGAAAAGAGCAAACAAGGCACTGGTGCCAAGTGTTAGATAGAGCATCCATTGATACGCTTTATTAGCCATAATGTTTCACCTGCAACAAAATAATGCGCTCATTGTATTGATTTTTGTTTCAGATGCAACATAAATCAAAGGTGAGTATCTTAAAGATCTTGCGAGAAGTACAGCAAGCTACTGTTTATGAAAGATATAAATAGAAATTTAGATAAGAAGAAGTCGTGTAGTTAGTTTGGGAAGCAAGAGTTCCAGAAGTTATCTAATGCCTTTGCTCACAATGATATGCATTAACATTGACATTCTTTAACATTTGATTAACCAACTTATCCATTAAAACTATAAGGAAATAAAAATGAAGTGGATATTTGTTGTATTCGTCAGTGTTTTCTCAGTATTTACTTACGCAAAAGATTGGAAGCAAATCCGATTTACGGTGGAAGGAGCATACCCACCATTCAGCTGGACAACGCAAGATGGTGAATTAGAGGGGTTTGAAGTCGATTTAGCCAACGCCTTGTGTGTCGAATTAGAAGTAAAATGTATCATCTCAAAAACTGACTGGGACGGGATTATCCCTTCGCTTTTAAGCCGTAAAAACGATGCAATTATAGCGGCTATGACAATTACCGAAGAACGTGAAAAGAAAGTTAACTTCACGATGCCTTACGCTAAAGTTCCCACTCGTTTTGTCATGGAAAAAGGGCGTGAAATCAATATGGATGACGGCAGCTTAAATGAACTAACAATTGGAGTTCAGCGCGCTACCATTGGTGACAAATACCTTTCCGAGATCTACCCAAATGTAGATATCAAGCGTTATGGATCATTCGACGAAGCCTTTACCGATTTACTCAACGGGCGCCTAGATAGCGTGTTTGGTGGTTCTATGGGACTCAATACGGGCTTTCTTGAAACGGAGCAAGGTAAGGACTACCACTTTACGGGTCCTAAATTTACAGAAGAAAAATGGTTCGGGCGTGGTATTGGTGTCGCGGTACGAAAACAAGATAATGAACTCAAAGATCTTAGTGATGACGGTATCCAGCGCTTGATCGACAATGGTCAGCATCAAAAAATCGCAAGTAAGTATTTTTCATACAGCATTTACGAATAGTTTGGTATGCAGTGTGGACTAAACTAATTGCGAACTGTGTTCACTTTAGAAAGCATCAGATAGCAAAAAGCCGCTCATAAAGAGCGGCTTTTTTAAGGTGATGCTTGCAACATAAGTCTTCATAACGAGAACCAACTATCAATAAGTTAAAATACTATTTGCAACATAAGTTCGCATAACATTGCATCAAAAGTCTGCAAATTTGAACAACGACTAAAATTCAACGTAGTAAAATTACCACACTCCAACTAATCCTATAGAAAGATATAGTGGACATGCGTGTAACAAGTTTTTGGACCGCAACCAATTAGGCATTCACGCCAACGTCAACTAAGTAAATTTCAACAGCCAGACAGAGATGTGCAGATGGACACGGCAAAGACAGAAACCTACCTTATAATACCGTCGAGCTCACAACCGTTTCTTCCGACCTTACCATCGAGGAGTATCCGTATACTTTTGTGGTGTTATGATGATAGAGGAATCTAAGCAAAGCTATTATTAATAACAACTTGCAATACGCGTAATAATTTGAAGTAAATAACTACGCAAAACCAAAGGCTATCCTATTTTACCTCCAATCTACTACTCACGACTCGGCGAGATAGAAATGGCAAAAACCGCTAATACAAAGCAATAATTCATTCACTATACAACACCATGATGGCGCTATTAAACAGTTCCGATATCCAAACCGGAGTGTACTGAAACTATCAGTACAGCACGGAATAATTTTACCCAACGGTGTAAGTATTGACTAACTCATAATTTTATAATGAACCTATTGCATAATTCATTAATTAATGCAATGTTAGACGATAGTTCAATATAGGAGAATTATTAAGTGTATCAGCGACTTAAAGAGCGTCATAGACGGGAACGAGAATCCTACCCACAATCCCTTTCATTACGCGTCCATCGAGCTTTGAGCTGGCTTAATAAAGCGGAGCAATGTGAAGATTATGACTCTCAGTTTATATTCCTTTGGATAGCTTTCAACGCAGCTTACGCTCAGAGCTTTGACTCTAGGCCTGATTTTAGTGAACGCGGTCTATATCAAGAGTTTGTGGCAAAAATAGAGCGCTTAGATACATCGAAGAAGTTATCTGAAATCGTCTGGTCTCAATATTCTACGTCTATCAGGCTGATCTTAAACAATGAGTTTATTTTACAAGCTTTTTGGAAATTTCAGTCTGGACAAATCACTGAAGAGCAATGGAAGCAAGAACAGTGGAATGCCAAAGCCGCAGCAAATAGTGCACTGGCGAGTGGAGATACAACTACGGTTTTGAGTATCGTTTTTTCAAGGCTCTACACTCTGAGAAACCAAATACTTCACGGCGGTGCTACATACAACAGTCAAGCAAATCGTGAGCAACTGCGTGATTGCACCTCATTGTTATCCAATATAGTACCCACCATCATTGAACTTATGATGGATGGTAACAAAGAGTTATGGGGTGACGCGGTATATCCGTTAGTACAAGCATAGGCAGAAAAATAGCTCAGTATCTTGCTCAAATAATAGTGTGAAAAAGATCACAGCAATGAAATGAATGAGGAAAAGTGAATACGCAGGCTTCCCAAGAGACACAACCTGTCCACACCTCGCTGTATATTTCACACTATCAATCAAACTCTAGGTATAACGTCAATTTATGAAGAGCCATATCCTTGCCAATCGTTTAGCCGACATAACTGCGAGGGCATACGCTGGGCAGTCCTTATGTATCAAGGATTTGGCTGAACAATATCAGGTAAGCACGAAAACAATACGCAGAGACTTTGACCGCTTATGCGCCATACTCGAACGTTGCCCAGAAACTGGACACTACCACCTGTCGATATCAGCTAGGAGCCAGTACAACGAACAAGATCTTGTTCGTTTGATTGATGATCTTGGGTTAAAAAAAGCGCTTCCTCTCAAAGCCGCTCAATTTCTTCGAAGATTTGTCAATGACTTGAATAATGATTGCTATCACTTTCAGGAGCAACCTCTTGAAGCAGACTTTATTTCGTCGCTTCATAGCTCCTTTGAGGCTGCAATTAAAAATCGACGAAACGTTAGCTTCTTATACAAAGATAAATCACGGACAGTTTCGCCATACCTCATGGTTTACAGCCATGGTAGTTGGTATTTAGCGGCAATATCAGAAGGAGTAGTGAAAACTTTTTCACTTGCACGCATCAAGTTCATTTGTGTTCAAAAAGAACATTTTGAGTATGACACGTCAGTCGTCGAAAAAATTAAAGAGCAAGACACTATTTGGTTTGGACATTCTACCTTTAACGTCACCTTAGAAGTGTCTCGTGAAATTGCCTTTTATTTCGAACGTAAAGCCCTACTTCCTAGTCAAAAAATCATAGAAAAAAAGCCTGATGGTTCTCTTGTTATTGCAACTTCAGTATGGAGTTACAACCAAGTGGCCCCAGTTATTCAGTATTGGATACCTAATATCCGAGTTATATCTCCTTGTGAGCTCAATACCTACATACGAAAAAATTTAACGTCTTGGATAGACCAAACAAACAACGAAACGGAAAGCGCAGTATCATGAAGAACAAAACAAAAAACATACTCGTAGCCGCCTCCATGAGTGCAGGGAAAACTTCGCTTATTAATGCTCTTCTCGGGAAAGAGTTGTTACCAACAGGCAATGAAGCAACAACCACCAAAGTCGCACGCATAACCGTAGGTACTAAAACAAAGCCAAGCGCAAAAGCTTATTCCCACACGGGAGCCATCTTTGAATCAACCCAAAATCCTTGTGACGAACAAATAAAAATATGGAACAGTTCTGATCAAATCAGCGCTTTTGAAGTAGTCATTCCACATTCAGGAAACAAGCTGCACTCAATGTTAGCGGGGCACACATTGATTGACACTCCCGGCGCCAACAACAGCAGGGACAAGAGACACAAAAAGCAGTTTATTAACGCGATAAAAGCTTACCCGAAAAGTCCGATTCTTTACGTTCTTAATGCGACCCAACTAGGCACAACCGATGACGCTGAGATCATTCGCACGATTCGAGAAACCAACCCAAAACAACCCGTCATTTTTGCACTGAATAAAGTGGATTCTTTAGACGAAGAAAAGGGAGAGACCGCCAAGCACTATGTCTCTTTAGCACAAAAATATTTAGAAGGCCTTGGTTACAAAAAACCTAAGATCATACCACTCATGGCACAGCCTGCTTTGATAGCAAAAAAATCGCTCAATCTCGTCCAGCTAAGGCGTACAGAGCGAAATATTCTCGCGGCTGAATTGGCACGTTTTCGAGAAAAACCTTTTCACTTTAACAGTGCTGCTTCGGCACCATTTGCACTAAAAAAGAACGTTCGAAAAAGGCTGGCGAGAGCCTCAAAGCAGTCAGAACCCACGTTCGGTCAAGGCGAGTTGAACGCCTTCATTGATTACACCGGTTTGAGCTTGGTGAATGCTCTCATTATTAACGTAGCCTAGACCTGCTTGTTTAAAACATTTTATCTTATATAAAAACGAGACTTTACTATGAATAACATTGCTATAACGCATAACCCGTTTTTAGTAGAAACTGAATTTCTCATTAATGGTCACTCGCCATCTGAAAGCTCGAATATCACGGCATATAGCTCCAAGAGATTGCAGCTTTGGGTAGAGCAGATTTTTGATGACTTGCAGGCACTTTTTAACGGCAGCAAAGACTTCTTTATTGAGTTCACAGGCGTCGAATCCGACTTTAATGACATTGAAGAAGCAAAGCGAAAAGCTACACAAAATGGAATGAACATTGAGTTAGCGTTCAATCCTATTGCGCCAGCAGAAGAGCGCCTTGAAAAAATCAAAGCCCTAATGACACGTGTCAGCGAAGAGTCGCCAAAGTTTGCCGACTACCTAGCGAATAGCGATTTAAAAGCCAAGCAAGACTTCGAAGACGCATTGAACAATGATTTTGACGCGTATGTGGTCGCCACCATGTCTTCAGGCAAATCCACCTTTATTAACGCGGTGCTAGGACAAGACTTGCTGCCTGCAGCGAACGAAGCAACCACCGCGACCATTGCCCACATTTTCGACGACAAAACCCAAGGCGACGCTTTTTACGGCGAACGTTTCGACAGCAATGGCAATCTCATTGAGCACAATGACGCCGTTGACTTGGCAACAATGAAGGCGTGGAACGCTGACAGTGAAACCAAAACCATCACGTTGAACGGCAATATCCGCGCTATCAAAGAAAACAACAATGTCCGTCTCGTGCTGACCGACACCCCAGGGCCGAATAACAGTCAAGATCCTGAACACCAGCGCACGACATTAGGTTTTATCCAGGATTCGAAGCGTAATCCACTCATTATCTATGTGTTGAATGCGACACAGTTGGGCACTAACGACGATGCTCAGTTGCTAAGACTTGTTGCTGACACAATGAGCAAAGGCGGTAAACAAAGTAAGGACCGCTTCCTGTTTGTGGTGAACAAGATGGACATGTTCGACCCCGAACGCGATGAGAACATTGAAGAAGCGCTAAATCGCGTGAAAAGCTACCTCGAAGAGAACGGCATTCACGATCCTAACCTCTTCCCTGTTTCCGCACGTATGGCCTACCTGCTGCGTAAGCAAGGTGAATTAACTCGTGCAGAGCGTAACGACAAAACAAACATTGCCGACCTGTTGCTGGAAGAGCCAAGCATGGCGTTCCCGCAATATATGTCAGTCAGCACCTCTGTCATGTCTGCGATGCAGGAAAAGACGCAACATGATGAAGCTTTACAAGACCAATCCATGTGGCGCGCTCTGCTCAACAGTGGCTTACCGGGTGTTGAAGCAGTTATCGATGAGTACATCAATAAATACAGCTTCCCAATGCGATTAAACCGCGCGCATTTGGCCATGACTGCGGCTATCGAGTGTGGAATGCAAGAAGCAGAGTTAATCAAACAATTAGAGATTGATGAGCAAACGCTTTCGATACTTCAGTCAGAAATTCAAAGCCTAAAGGCGCGTCGTAATCAGGGCTTCAATACACAGGCCTACAAAGAGCAACTCAAACAAGAAGGCCGCGACCTGCCAATGGACGTGCACAATGCTCTGAATGATTTAGAAATAGACATCCTCACACGTATTGGGGAGTTGGGCGACTTGTTTATCGGTGATGTCTGTATCAGAGAGGCTGAGTCCAAAATCGATGTTGCGTCTAAAGACATTAAGTTTCTGTTTAATCGCAGTATTAATGAGTACGAGAAGGCATTCCTGAGCTCACAAGAAATTATTAAACAGGAGTTGCATCAAGAGTATCAAAATCATGTAGCGCAACTGTTTCCTGAGAGTCGCACATTGGAGTTGCCCGTATTTCAGTCACTGAAGAAATCTATAAGCTCTTTCTCTCTCAATATTGAATTGAAGAGTGATGAAGTGCAAACCAAAAAAGTGGTGGTTGATTCATACGAAAGAAGTACTTCGACTTGGTATAAACCTTGGACTTGGGGAGATACTGAGACAGTTAAAGTATATGGCGATAAAGAATATGTTGATCTTCCAGAACTTTGGAAGGAGCGGATTATCGCAATCCGCAATCAGTTTGTTTCCTTAAAGGGCGACGCTGTTCAACGTATTAGAGAAGACAAGGACAAGCTGATTGATAACTACCTTGCCTTCTTGGAAGGCGAATTTAGCACCAAGTTTGCAGCCATTCTCGCCGATCTAGAACAAAAAGTTGAGAACCAAACTCAGCGCGAAAACGCCATTGCTCAAGCAAAAACTGATATCGACGAGATTCGCGCTATCAAGCAAGAGCTGGAAGCCATCTTACTGTTTTAACTCGTTACTGACCCACTGAGAACATCAGTGGGTTTTTAGAGGCCAAATACCATGACAGCATCCACGGAGCTTGTTGCGCCAAATCTAACAGCCGCAGAGTTTAAAGCAAAAATCATCGACTTTATAAAAAGCAGGGATTTTAAAGCGGAGTTGCTCCGCCAAATATTGCCAGCTCTGCCGAATGACAAACGCGAGCTTTTGGAAAAATACCGAACCAATACCAACACGGATCCAATTAGTGAAGACAGTTATAAGTGGGAACGTGAGGGGGGAACCTATTTCGCCTTGCAACTCCATATGGCAGAAGAAAATTTCTGTTTAGAACGATTAGAGCACCTTATTAAGGTGAAAAGTCACTTAACGGAACGAGGTATTGCTGGTTTTTCCCGTCCTGCCTTCAGTTTGACAACAACCCACGAAGAAGTAAAAAGTACAAAGGAAAATACAATGAGCGCTGATTTTTTATCTGTCGATTTAACAGGATTTACCCCATCCCGCTCACTAAGCAACAGCGTGAATAGTGGTGACCTTTCCTCTGTTCGCATTTCATTATTTATGGAAATGAATGATAAGCGCCTATCAACGGCAGTTATTACCCAAGCCATAGCTTGGACACTCTCTAAATATCCAACCCTTTTTGTTGTTTATGAAGAAAACGCATATTCCCAGCAGATGGTACAAGATAAGGTGAAGTGGGACAGTCACTACTACCACGCACAAGAGCTTTATGCGACATCCAATTTCTCATTGGAACGCATTCGCCATATGGTCTCAGTGCGTGAACATGTGTTTAAAATTGCGCAAGATGACGCTCGCTCTGCAACATTGCCAAAAATACAACCACAAGTTACGACGACAAAAACCACACCACGTCAACTGCATCAATCAACAGGAAGTATTCAAGTAACTAGGGCTAAACCTGAGAACAACGTTCTGAAATCCTTGCTGTTGATTGGTGGGGTTGTAGCAGCTATCGCCCTAGTCATTCTAGCTGTCATTGTTTAGTGGGGCTCATGATGGATCTATCTACGACTGAAAGTGAATACCTTATGTCTCAGACTGGGTTAACTCCCGCACAACAAGAGGCGCTGACAACGCTCTCGACTGCGCATGCATTGGTTAACAAAAGCTACCTTGCTGAACTCAAACACTATGATGTGTTGCAGGTGGAAAACCAACAAAGCGTTCCACTTAACCGAGGTGGCGATGTACGCATTTTTCGCGTGGAACGTCTGGTACAGGAAAACAAACAATCCGTACTAGAAAGCACCACCGCCGCTTACACTGCATTGGGTGCAGCCGGATACACTGTGTTCCTTTTCCTAAAATCTGACGGACAAGAGACACTGCTCTACATTGGTACACGTGGTGAACCAGGGAAAATGCTAGGTCAAAACTCGGGAGACTTATTGCAAGAGACTTTCAAAGGTCATTTCCCGGGCAGCAAGCTTTCACCACTTAATGGCAATGATGTTGACGCCTTGTTGGATGAACTTAGTGCGGACAATGCTTACAAAACAGTCACTGCAGTAAGCAGCGTGCCGGGCCTTTCTACCGAAGATCAGACCCACTTTATGCAAGGGCTAGAGCGATTTATCGATGCCGCAGAAAACCGCACTTATGAGGGGCTGATCCTCGCCGAGCCGGTTTCTATGCAAGCATTGAATACCGTGCGTACAGGATATGAGCAGGTGGCGACTCAGCTTTCCGCTCTGTCAAATCGCCAATACAGCTATGGCATTCAGGACAGCGATGCTATTAACCTCAGTATCAGCGAAGGACTAAGCCACTCTCTGGGCGAAAGCCTCGGACTTACCGAAACAACTGGCACCAGTGAAAGTACAACGACATCGACTTCCCATTCTCACACCACCAATGAAAGTAAATCCTCGCCAAACAAAAAGGATAGAGTCATTGGAATGGGAGCGATGGCAATCGGCTCTGCTGTAGGCTCTCTCGCTGGACCTTTAGGGTTCATGGTTGGTGGACAAGTTGGAGGACAAGTGGCAAGCATGTTCCAAACAACAGATACAGTTGGCTCCTCAGAGTCTACCTCAACGAGTGAAAGCAGTAGTCATTCGACCAACCAGTCGATGGCAACGAGTGCCACAACAACAGAAACAGACACACATAGCACGACCAACACCAAAGGCCTTACGCAAACCCACGGCTCAACACAACAAGTGAGTTTTGAGACAGCGGACAAAGGCATTTTGAATATGTTGGAGAAGGTCGACCACCATCTAAATCGTATCAACGAGGCAAAAAGCCACGGTGGCTGGCTCAGTACCGCTTACTTTGTCAGCGACAGCACCGCCTCCAGTGAAGCCTTGTCTAGTATTTTCTTGGGCCTCACCCGCGGAACTCAGTCGTCCATGGAAGATTTTGCTCTGACGACATGGGCAGGCAAAAAAGCCAATACAATAACGCAATGGCTGGGGCAGCTCATGCACCCTCGACTTGAGCCGAGTTTTGCAGAGAATACTCACATCCCACACCTCACTCCAGCTACCTTGGTATCGAGCAAGGAAATGGCACTGCAACTAAGCCTTCCTCGCCGCTCTACATCTACCGTCGTGGTGCAGGAAACTGCTGCATTTGGCAGGAAAGTGCAATCGCTGAACGCTGACGTCGCTAACACCAACTCGCGAACTATTTCATTGGGTCAAGTACGCCACTTGTGGACCGACTTGCCCCAGACTGTGGAATTAGACCTTGACCAACTGACAAGCCATGCCCTAATCACTGGCTCAACAGGTTCCGGCAAAAGTAATACGGTTTACGCACTATTGGATCAAGCAATACAGCAAGACATTCCATTCTTGATCATTGAGCCGGCAAAGGGTGAGTACAAGCACGTCTTTGGAAATCGCTCAGATGTGCGTGTTTTGGGCACAAACGACCGATTTACAGAGCTTCTGAAAATCAATCCGTTTTCCTTCCCTGAGCAAACCCATGTACTTGAACATGTAGATCGATTGATTGAAGTGTTTAACGTCTGTTGGCCGATGTATGCCGCCATGCCTGCTCTTCTCAAAGACGCAGTACTGAGAAGCTATCAAGCTTGCGGTTGGGATTTGCGCGATTCAACCTCAATCTGCAGCTTACGGCTTTTCCCAACGTTTACTGACTTACTCATACAGCTCGAGACAGTGATATCGCAATCGGCTTACTCAGACGAAATGAAGAGTAACTATACCGGCGCATTGGTCACTCGTGTTCGCTCACTAGTAAACGGGCTGAACGGCCAAATCTTTGCTGCCGATGAAATCAGTAATGAAGAGCTTTTTGACCATAATGTGATCATAGATCTAAGCCGAATTGGGTCTCAAGAAACCAAGTCCCTTTTGATGGGGCTGTTGGTGATCAGACTTGGTGAATTCCGAGCTGAACATATGCTAATGAATCAGCCTCTTAAGCACATTACTGTTTTGGAGGAGGCGCACCACATATTGAGAGCAACACCATCCAACAATGGAGCTGAAGGTGGCAGCGTTGCCGAGAAATCGGTAGAAATGCTGTCTAATGCTATTGCCGAAATGCGAACTTATGGCGAAGGATTCATCATTGCCGATCAGTCACCATCTGCGGTCCATATTTCAGCTATTCGAAATACCAACACTAAAATCCTGATGCGCTTACCCGATGAAGCAGACCGCTTGTTGGCAGGTAAGTCTGCGGCACTAACGGATGAGCAAGTAGACGAACTCGCGAGGCTTCCAAAAGGCGTTGCTGTTGTATATCAAAATGAATGGTTGGAAGCCGTTCTTTGTAAGGTGAATTACTTCGGCACTGATAGCCAACCTTTCAAATATACCGCCCGTTCAGCTGAAGCATGGCAAGAGTCGACATTCCGCTCTCGACTCCTAGACTGGCTTCTTTCGCCTCGATGCCAACAACAAACTAAGGTTTCGGCTGAATGTCTATTGAAAGAACTGAATATCAGCAGTTTACCTACCCAGGTCAAAGTTGATGTCATTACTTGCATGCATCAGCTCAAAAAAAATGGCCTATTGCCAATACATAAAGACGATAACTTCATGACGCTGTCTAAGCTAGCTAAGGCGGTTTTGGAATGTGAAGAAGAACTCAATACAATGATTGTTGAATCTAGCGATATTGCACAATTTCATAACAGTGTCACCCAGTTCATTTTAGGTAAAGTAGGATCTGCATCCAACGCAATGGCGTTGACAATCGCCCAGTGTTTACTCAAAACCTTGGTAATAAAAGGTGAAGAGTACGTACAACTCTATGCTGCATGGAATAATCATATCACCAAGGAAACTTCATGATGACGGACATTTCTCGTTTCAAAGAAGTACTATCTGACGTTCGTCCGCCACTTTTTGAGTCATTTGAGCAGACAACACTGACAAAGGAAGAGCTCAACGAACTTGACACTCCCATTACAGAAAGGGTCAATGCTCGGGAGGCTTTAACACCACTCAATAATGAGTCCAAAGAAGAACTTACAGAAAATGGCTACTCTGGCGACGTAATCGAGGCAATAGGCAGCGAAGAAGAAGCGAAAATTTACACCGATGCAGAGTTAGAATGTTCTAAGGTGAATGGCAAAGATGCGCTAGTTCGAACTGATATCGACTTAGACGCCACAGATGATTTCGGAAGAACAAACTTGGAGCGAATGGAAAGCGGAAAGCCTCCTCTAGACACGAACGGTAAGCCAATTGAACTCCATCATATAGGGCAAACCGCAGACGCGCCATTGGCAGAACTCACGAAATCAGAGCACATGAGTAACGGAAACGACTCTGTATTACATGACAAAACAAAAGAATCAGAAATTGATCGAACAAGTTTTCAAAAAGAGCGCGCCGAACACTGGCAAGCGCGTGCTGAAGATATAAAACGAAACTTTGGAACTAACAATGAATAAGCTACTTAAGTTAATTGCGGAAAATCAAGCAGACACGCTGCCCGCAACTGAGGAACGAATCACGCAAGCAGAGTCGGATCTAGGTATCACATTTACCGATGAATACCACTCGTATCTGAAAAACGTAGGTGTTTTATCTTTTGGTTTTGTTGAAACTTACGGGTTAGGCGTACCCGATACTTCGTTTTTAAATATTGTGAATGCACTAAGTGAGTTTCGAGCGATCAACAACTTCCCGTTATCTATGGTTCCTATTGCGGATATTGGCGATGGACATTACTACATGTATGACAATCGTACTCAGAATATCGTCGTCGTCTCACTACCAGGTATAGGTATAAAAATAATTTGTTCAGACTTAGAGGCATTTCTTATTGACCTTACTTTTAACTAAAGTCGACCCCTTCAATAGTTTAACCGCTTTTGAAGGGGGAATTAGGGCTAAACCTACCTCAGCTATGACTGGTGATCGCTGCTTCTGTTGCTAATTTGAGCTTTGTGATTTTATCACTAGTCATCTCAAAGCTACTGTCATATTTGTGCGTTGAAGCAACTCGAAGTTGGCGCTCGACAGACATCAGATCACCAATAACTCTACGTAACTTAGCTGCTGACATACGAATCTGTTTCATTATTTGCATCACTGACGCCCCTGAAACGATAACGCAACCACTCATGGTGTAATACTTTGCATTGAGAATCATTTCAAACTCTCGGATACAACTATTAGCAACAAGCAGCTCATCAATAGTTAAGCTGTCAAAGTAGCTCTCAACATGCGCTGATCGTTCTATCTCGCGATAAGCCTCCCTTAGCTTTTGGGCTTGATCATCTAGTTGACCAATAATAATATTCGCTAATTCATAGTTTTCATCTGATAGATAAAATTCGTCATTTTTATACTCTGATTCTTCCAGACGAAGTGCCATAACTTTAGCAATGATATCGCTTATACTATCATTAGCACTGCCATCAAAAGCTGCCTTGATAATTTTACTCATACCGTGTCTCTTGTTTACTACAACCTCAAAAGTATTATAGGGATATGTTGGTAAAATGATAAGCCTGGCTAATTCAACCTATGAAGATTCTGGAAACTTCCGTGTTAAAAAACACCTCGGATAAAATCGACCAACTAATAAAAAACCATCAAGCCTAAACATGATGGTTTTGATTCTTAACTGCTTGCTCAGCAGGCTGGTTGCTTTCTTCCTGGCCTATTCTTAGCTGCCTATGCGGCAGGACACTGTTAACTATAGTCGCTAAGCTGTTAATTCCACGGGTTTTACATCGCAAATCCATAAAATACCCTTTTTCTTCTTACTTCTGTAAGTCCTTGTTTTTAAATCTCTAAAAACGGGCTGTCAAAAAAGGGTCAAACACGTAACTCTGGAACCGTGCCTTTTCTCTCTTGATTGGTGGCTAAACCATAACTATTAAAGTTTGCTGCATCGCGCTCACTAACAAGCTCCTTTTGTACAAACAAAATATAATCTTCCCCAGATGAACCGCTGGAGATTGGGATTCGATGAAAACTGTCGATGACCCGCTCTTCATTAGTGACTGGTAACGATGGTTCAACACCAGCTAGTTCGGCTCTCGCCATACTGCGTTTGATTCGGCGTTTTTTGGAACCCAAAAAACTTTTCCCGATCGTTTGGTTACGGGTAAACCTCACCTCTGCCGCAGTGTCAGGCACCTCATAAACACTAGAAATCTCAAACAAACCTTCATTTACCATCAAAGAAAAATAGGGCTGAAAAGAGAGTCCAATCATCATCTCTTTATCTTCAGCAACAAAGGCTATGGTTTGACCAACCGTAACATCACTCCAGTCGGGAAAGCTCACACCTATTTTATTTATGGCTTGTCGGTTATTGACCATAAACAAGTGCATTTGGGATATACACCGTCCTGCCAATAATTCATGGTCGGCTTGTGCAGGCATGTAACGTATTAAGAAATAGTAACGCTTAGTCATATCTATCCCTTACTTCGCTTTAGAACAATTGAATAGGCCGCCTTTGATCAAGACAGACATGATGAAGTGCACATCATTTGGGATGACTTGAGAAGCTGTCATACTTTCAATCCAGTTCTCTGTATTTCTGAGCAGTTGATAGAAATCATTTCCATGGGACACGTGTCGCCTTGCTATAACGTATTCTCGATCTGCCCCATATTCGTTCACTCTTAATGGTTTATCTGCGTTTTCATGCCACCAATCGTCAATCGATTGCAACGCTGCACCAATTTTTTGACCATGAAATGCAACAGTTTCCTTTCCGTTCAATAGTTCGACGGTAGCTAACTGCTTAGTAGGAACACCATCTTCTCGGCTATCTAAAAACTCTTGGCTTGGGTAAACCTCATCTCCCCAACCAACTCCGATTTTAGCTTTGACATCCATATAGAAATATTCGGTCGGATCGGAAAGGGCTCGCATCAAATAGGCGGTGAGCTTTTCTAGGCATTCTGCTGAAGCCTCATCCCAATGACCATACCAAGAAAGCTTTGTTGCGTTTTCTACAATCAAGGTTTCTGAATCACTGGTGGTCACTTCTATCGACAGCTTTCGACACTCCCTGTTTCTCCAAAGCCAACGGCCAAGCAGTATATTCTTCGCGTATCGATGAGCGAGCTCCTGATACCCATTGAGCTCTTTATAAGTATTAGCCAGTAACGAAAGTTTACTGCGCACTTCATCGTCACTACAGATATCAGGGGTTAGAGAATTGGCTCGAATTCGAAGCGGGAATGCACAGTAGATATCATCGACACCTGGCTTTACGTAACACTCTTCGATGAACTGAGGATTGGAGTGAGCTAAATCTTGTGGAGCAACATTCTTTGCTACGAACTTGCCCCCTTTATACGCTTCTGCATAACCACCTTTTGGTGCGCGCAACCTAGTTCTATCAACTTCAAGGGGACACATCTCACCACTTTTAGATAGATAGTAGAAATATGCTTTGCCAGCAGAGAGTGATCGAACGTAGTTCAGCTGAGTGCAAAGTTCCATAAACGATTAATCCCTATAGTTTTTTATAAGAATAGTTTCGCTACTGCATTCTATCGACCAAAAGGCGTGGTTTAAAAAGTGATCTCTTCCACTAAAGCGCACTTCTATCGGGTTTACTCGCTGAGCAAGCCCTATCACATTCTCTGCATAAGCGTGACAACTGGTGATTGAGTTGTCCCGTTTAGCTGGACGCTCTAACAAATGGTAGCCGATGGAAGCTGGCAAATTATCAGCGTCTTTCGTTATTAAACGCTCTAGCTCATCAAAATCACTCGGCTGATTTTCACTTGGATATAACCATCGCCCGTATGCTGGTAACCCTTTTATGGCATAGAAAAGCTCGCTCCTGCTGGTAAATGTCCTTAGCCACTCAATCTGCGTCGATAGCTGTGGTTGGTATAATGCCCCTCCGGCGAAAGCGACTGGAAGTGCCGTTTTAAGCGCGGACTTAAAATCTGAAATTCGGCTGTCACTATGGACTCTGATAACTAAGTCTATTTCTAGGTCCGCCAATCGTTCACTACGAATGGTTGGTCGCTTAGCGTTCGAAACCGTTCGCGCTTTGGCGACTGAGTTGGGTTCGGTAAGCTTCGCTGTCGGTTGAATCTTCTCGCTTCGAACATAAAAAGAGAAACTCGAAAACTCAAACGGGGAATCACTATTAACTAGCTTATTAAACTCTCTTTGGTAATGGTGCATGAAACCCCAAATAGCCGTCAAAGAAGGAGCACCACACAGATATGGGCTGCTCATTGCGACAGCATCTTGCACTCTCATTGATGACAAATAGATATACTGCTCACCCGTTACCTTATCTTCATTGCCATTTGGTTTACTGAGCTGTTCAAGTATCCATACGATTTGGGCTTTGACGACCTGCATTAGCTTAGGATGATAGGCAAACTTGGCGGCATACTTGTTATTCTGAAACGCGAGATGTAAGCAACGGTTAAACTCACTAGCTAAAGAGCCTAGACCCGATTCTGGTAGCGCCAAAAAGGCCTGAGCTAAAGTGTCATCATGTTCCAATTGCTGTTGATTAAGGTCAGCATCAACGATATTTCTTAACTCAATTAATGGCAGCATCCACAAGGCTATCTGCTTTCGCAATATCTTACTTCTGACCTTACGAGCGCTATCCCTTTGCTTCTGTGTTTTTGATGGTTCTGATCCAATTAAGTGATTTAACACCTGACAAATTTTGGCGTTAGTTACCTGATAGTCATCAAAGTAGTGACCACTCTTTTGGCGACTTTCAGTTAACGTCCCACCTTTCGATGGTTTGGCTTCTAGCGGGTAGTTTAGGACTTTCATATGCCCACCTAAACTGCCACACAGATTCCCGATACTTGCCGAGTTTGGCAGCGATGAAGACACAAAGCAGAGCTTACTCTCTCGACTTCTCGATCTCACTTCTAACTCTCTTTGGATGGCATGGCTGACCACTGGGGTCACCGAAATATAACCATCCTCCCAAGGAAACCGTAGCTGCTTACTGTAAGAACTGACACTATCGGGAAAATGATTATCAGGGAGCTGCTTGTCAATTGTATGTTTTAAGCGAGCGAGTGACTTAGCACCTAACCCAAATTCTTTGAGCAGCTCAACCCAAACAGGGGTTTCTTGCTGAATAAGTAAAAGAAGACTCACGGGCTGTGATTGCCAACTAAAAGGATTCAATAACCACAATGTATGGCGATACACTGCAGAGTTATGCGCCCACCCCAAGCGTTGCTCTAATACTGCGCTTGAAATAAATGCTTCGGTTGTCACAAGAGGCTGTGCAATTATTCGCTGATCTTTAACTCGGCAGTCTGGAAACTTGAGATTATGAGTGTGGAACCATTTGATCTCATCAAGGGACGCCTCAAGGTTCTCAGGCGCTTTTAAATGCCTTTTAGCACGGGCTACATCCAACCAATCAGAACACCTATCGGCTTGATGGCTTGAACTGAGATTAAGCAAGATCGTTAACGCTTCTTTTTCACACCCTTCAACACAGACATCTTCCGTATAAGGCATGAACATCTTCTTTAACGTAATCTGCTTTACTGTCTCGTCTTCAATTGCTAATAAGTCTCTTAATTTCGTCATAATTACCACTCAGGTAGATACACACTTAAACCATCACTTTCAGAGCTCATTCGAGTCAACTTTGTTTCGATGACACTTCTTAAAGTAAACGCCGATTCATGACTCGCTATCTTTGTATGCATTCGCGGCCTGATCGCGGCTTTAATCTCACCAAACTCATACAGCCGATACACTTCATCCGTTGTGCAAGAGAGCAATGTAGAAGCTTCTAGAGGGCTGAGCAGTACATCACCGATATTTCCTTTCGCGCTTGAAGGTACTGTTGCCATCAGCTGTGTAAAGTACGCTAACACCTGAGTAAGCACGATATTGTGACTCAACTGCCGACTAGGTAACTGGCGACAATCTTTAAGCAGAGCGCCAAATGCTTCATTGAAAAACATTTTCTTCCAATCTTTTACTCGAACAAGTTCTGCCTTTTCTTTCAAAACATCGAGGTCTTGCCACAATGACGTTGGCCAAGAGCCACAGTATTCGATCAATGATTCGAAACTGAAGTCATCGATATCACCATAGCGATTTACATACCAAAGTAAAAAACCATAGCACTCAGATAACGTCATTTCACCCTTCAGTAACCCCAAGGGTTGTGAATCATTTCCAGATAACCATCGAGCGACCAAGAGCTCAGTCTCTGGCGCATCCTCTACAGGCGAGTTTCGGAGTTCATAACCGCATTCACATTGGCTAATACACTCGGTACTTTGGTATTCAAGTCTCGAGTTACACTCAGGGCAGTGATGAACCAGTTTACAGCCATGGTGTTCACAAGCTTGGTGAGAGATAAATTGCCACTGCTGGCGAATGTAGGGTGCTTCGTTAACACACAGAGGGCAAATAGGCGTTAAGCGTTTGCGAAGAAAAGCATAAGGGTAGTCAGAGCCGAATCTATGTACTGCTTTGTATTGTGGAGAGAATTGAGATTTTGAATGTGATAGCGCTAGGCGCAGTACACCAAAGTTGTTGAGCTTTAATTGGTTCTCAAGGTGGATAAGCACTCGCACCCGCATTTGGCTTGTGGTTTGAGCGTGGTAAATATTGACTCGTTCGAGCTCTAAGGGGAAAGCACCAGCAATAGCTTCATGCTGATCCATGGTGTCGAACCAGATATCTTCGGCGAAATGAGAGAATCGCTCGTAGCCTTGCTCTTGCGATAAGCGCAACAAGAAGCTTTCGAGCGATTCGTCAGGGTAAAGTTGAATGTCCGTTTTCACATGCCACCACTAAAACTTAGAATTTCTAAGCTTTAGTGTGAGCCCAACTCCCTGAAAAGCAAATCTGGTTATGTGAATTTGTTAAGTGATTGCGAACTTTAGTTAAAATCATCTAAAGAACCAACCACTTGGCCTTCTTCTACCGCTCCTAATCCATACTTACCGACAATAACATCACACTTCATTTCTACGGAGATAGTCATCGTTCTCCCAGGTATTCCACTTTCTCTTCGATGTTCTCCACTAGCTGCAACTATAATCTTTGCAGAAAAACCCTCATCAAAAGTGGAACTATCAACATGTATGTCGTCTATATCCTCAAAGATCGTATCGGATTCAGCAATAGCACCTGAAGTTCCTTCCCCATTCAATAGGTCATAGGGATTATTCTCTATTGCCTCTCTACTATATTCTTCCAGTCGATCACTAGTAACAAGCTCAAAGGGTTCATCTTCGAAGAGGTTCTGTAGGTGATCAAAAATTAGGTCAGCTGATAAGTCTTCATTATCTGAGTCTTCACCTAAAACAATTTGTTCCAATCTTTTCGCAAGCCCATCATCGTAGTAAACATAATTAACTCTTTCTAACGAATCATTATTAAATTTTTCATCTGCTAAGACTTCTTCAAAGTTCTCATATCCAAATAACGCCGCTACAATTTCGCCCGACGCTTTCAAAGAAAGTTGAACATTATCTTGGCCAAGGCTTTCCTCTATTTTGAGCATAAGAAAATAAACCGATGGGAAGCGATGTGATGCTAGTGTAGCTCTTGCTTTAGCACTGTTACTTTCAAACCGGACTCGTTCTAATTCTGCTTGTTTGGTCTTTTTATCTAGTTCCAACTCCATCGCTTTAGCATTACTTTGAGCTTCTTTGGTTTTAGCCTCTTGTTCTTTTTCTTGGCTCAATGCTTCATTAGCTTTAGCTTCAAGACGCACCGTTCGCTGCTTTATGTGCTCAAGTATTTCATTTCTTTTATCGATATCTTGCTGAACAAGTTGTTCCAAAAACTGTTTATCTGGGTCAGCCCTAAGTCTGGCTTTACTCAAACTTTCTTGTTGATCAACTTTATCTTCTTCAATCTCGACCGCTTGTTGATGCAGTTTATCATTAACCGATTTTTGTATCCTTTTCACGCACAGTGACAACCAAGGGAAAGCAAACAAGTAAAATAGAGTCACTAAAAAAGGAAAGACAAAAAGGCTATTCCACCCTAGCATCGATGTCCTTGAAAGGTAGATGTAAAAAGCGCCAACTCTCTCAGTAGCATTTCCTTCTCCCCAAAAAAGCAGAGCAACATAATTCCAATTACATACAAACCAAGAAAATATGAATGTTCCTATAAATGGGTCACTCACTCTCGTTTTTGCCGTTCCTGCTATGGAGGAACAAAAATCTTCGATTAACTTCATCATTTCTATAAAGCTCTAATTAATGACATTGCCCAAACTACTTTATTGCTTCTCAAATTTGATCTCGCAGAACCTTAATCATCACTGTTTCATGATTCTGAATATTTTCACGTGCCACACCATCGGATCCCCAATCGTCATAACTCATCATGATGGCTTGCTTTAAACTCTCTGCACGATTGTTCTCTTGATAGAACTTCTTCTTATCTTGCGGAGAATAATTACTAAGCCTTGAGTTACTACTTGGCGAAATAAGGCATAAGTTTCCAAAACGATCTACGTCCTGCATCTTACTTGCACCTGATGGGTCAGTTTGTGGGAAGTAGTGCTCAACAGAGGTCCTGAACGCAAACTGAAAGCTTGTGAAGTGGGCTCCTAGAGTCTCTTTAGTAATTTCGCCAACTGGCTTCCCGTCTGATAGATTGCGCCAAAGTAGGTAATCCAAACGGTTAAATACGAAGTTCTGAACACCTGTACCTTGATGTAATACACCGACATTATTTTCTGTAAACTCAAGTTGAGAGCCACCACAGATCTCATCAAAATACTTGTCACTCTGCTTTTCAAGTGCAGCTAAGTACGAACTACCATCAACTTCCAATCGGTCTTCTGTAGTGAGATCGTTCAATACCCGTAAAGCGTCATTCAACCAACGCTTATATACCAAAGCAGGGTTCGATACATGGAACATTGCCAAGATCATACGAATCTTTTCGTTTTTATCGCTACTGAAGGCATTTGGGTACTCTGGACTCAAACTATTTTTGTTTATGTAAGAGTTAAGCCTTAACAAGCTCCACTTACGCTTTTCAGCGTGCTGGTCAGGCTTGATTACGTAACTATCAAACAGAATTCGACATTTAAGCAGTTCATAGACAAAAACTTTAGCGCCAACCCTCAAGCCATCGTCTTTAGAGATAAATGCATCGATCAACTTCTTATCATCAAGCGAAATACTCTCTTCCGTCTTCATCAGTTTTAATACATGAAGTAAGAAATTTGAGAAATCGATAACCGAACCAAAGCGTTCTTCCTTCTCACGCTCGTCATCGTCAGTATTTGAGCGAGATGCCTTGTTGCTGATGATTTCTCGCAGAGTCATTGCATCTTCTTTTTGCTGCTTGCTCGTGTGCTTTTCTTGAATAGCTTCAAAGCTTATTGGCATTGTCTGCCAATCTGAGCCGAATACCTCTTTTCGTAAGTCCGATTGGAAGCCCATTTGGGTATAGCGCGTCATATTCGCACAAGCATCCCAAACAGTGGAGAAGCAGCCTCTTTCCTCATCATTATCGAGCGTAGCCATAAACTTCGCTTTCAAAACTTCATGCTTTTCTAGCTGCTCACCACGGTTGTTCATGATCTCAAAGTAGTGGTTAAGATCGGTTTGTGGTGGCACGACGACTCTAAGGATGGTGACGCTTTCTAATAAATAATCAAAGAATTGCTTAGTCTTCGCCTGTTCATCTAAGCCTTTGGTTTTGAAATAACGTTTAATGATGTTGAAAGCAGCATGGATGTTAGGCTCTTCTGACTCGCCATTAGTTCTGCCTGTATAAATGTCATCTAATGCTCTGGAGGATTTTGGACGACTATCAAAGGTGAGATTAATGTCTAGCCCTTCTAGCTCATTCTCTGCGAGTACATTACGATGTTTGAGGTACGCCAACAAGATAGAGAGCGTTGTATGTCTTTGCTGTCCATCAATGGTTTCATATACCACATTAGATTGGTGTGAATGCGTAGTGCGCTGATAAACCACAAGACTACCTAGATAATATTTTACTTGTTTGGCAGTAGCGGTTTCATCAGATTGAGTTATAAGCCCTGCAGCATCACTGATATCTTGGATAAGCTGCTCAATTTCTGTCGCACCCCAGGCGTAGTTACGCTGATAGATAGGAATCACATATTGGGTTTTGCTGTCGAAAAGTGCTCTAACGGATAACTGCTCTACTTGGTTCGAATCACTCATTTACACTTCCCGATTTCATTGCTTCAATAGATGCCTGCACGTCCTTCGCGTTCTTGAACTTAGGCTCTTGAATGTAAGGAGGCTGAAAGTTCAACACCTGTTGAGGGTGAACAGCTTTGCTGATTGCTCTAAACAGCCCACTACGATCCTTAGCGTGGTTATCTACCGACTCCATACCGATACGTTGTAGCTCAAGGCGAAGGAAATAACTCCAGCGATAACAAACCTGTGCGGCTTTCTCTAACTCCACATCACCGAACTTGTCGTAGTAATACATCACTGCACACAAAAATAGGTTTCGTACATAGCTATCCCCTTTACGGCTACTGCCTTTGTACTTAGCGTGCTTATCGGCGAATGAAGATAGCCTTGCATCATCACCAACGAACAAAGTCGAGTGAATCACCATGTAGTGCTGAATGTACTCAAAGAAGCGTTTACCGTTGATCATCACCTGATCAACTTGAAATGGATACCCTTTCGTTTGCTTGTCCCATTTACGTGCGGGATCAGCATTAAAGGTTTCAATCGCATAATCAAGCGCAAGCATCGAGTCCACATAGGCGTACTGAGTGCTTTCTAGGTTAATGCCTTTGAATACATCAATGTTATGACGACTGAACTGTATGCCGTAGTCACCATCAACCCAACGGCGCATACGGAACAAGAACTCCCCCATGATGGTATGCAAATTCGCAGACCCATCATCTGGGTTAACGCCCTGCTCCCACAAGCTTACATGGTGCAATCTCTCTGTTTGCTCTGTCGAGTCCATCATTTCACGTAGATGGTAAGCCTTGAGCAGATCATGAGGGGCAAGCGCTTTACCACGAGCATTTTGAGAGTCGAAGAACTGGAAAGCTTCACTTAAATCATCGAGCGTTACTTGGATAAGTTCACACTTGTTAAGGACGAAATTGAGCAGTTCCTGTTTTTCTGTGGCTGGTAGGCTTGCTACTCGTTCAGAGATGATTTGCGCATTATTCTTGAGGTTTTGGATACTGACCGAGGATTCAAATTTGTGGTCAAGAAGAGTCGATGAGATGGTTTTCTCTTTTCCATCCAGGATAGTACAAAGCAACGTTAAGGTGAGAAGGCGCTGCTGCCCATCAACAATATTGAGTGCGCCCTTTTCTTGTTCGGTCTTTGAATCTTTATCTTGATGCAGTACCACCGTACCAAGCCGATAGCATGGCTTAGTGCGGTGGTTAAAGATGTCATCAATCAGTTGATTAACGTGCTTAGGTTGCCATTTGTATGGGCGTTGGTACTTAGGAATTGTGAGTTTTTGTTCCAACAACAGCGCAATAGTTTGGGGCTGATTGAAGACAATAGCCATGGTTATACCGCCTGTTCAACAATAGCGTCAGTTAGGTGTAGTTGTGTTGTTTGAGACTCTTTTAAACTGCCTTTAAGTTGCTCGCAAATTATCAGTAATTCTCTAACCTTAAAAACGACTCTGTTAAGCTCAAGAATAGGTGCTAGAGGAACTAATAGTTCATTAATATTTTGAAGGTTTAATCCCGGCTTTGCTCCATAACTACTTTGTAAAAGTAATCCTCTTCCGCCCATAGAGCCTGTAAGCCATACATGTAGGTAATCAATCAATGCACTATCAATTAACTTAATCAAAGCAACATGTTGACTGACATAAGCCTCTTCCATTTGTTCTTCCACAACAGCAACTTTAGCTACATTTGCACCAGTGATCGTCATTAGAAGGTTTCCAACATCCACTTTTGTTCTTTTACCTTCTGTAGACCTAGGAAGCTGAACGTATGCTCGCTCATCAAACTCTACACGATCATACTTAATATCTTGGGAACGTATAAACGTAGCGCCAGTGTTAGCATAATATGCTTTCCAACCTCTAGAGCCACTCGTTACTAACTTGCACAAATCTCCAAAACGACACCACTCCCATCCATTCGGCAATTCAAACGGCTTTTCATCATCAGTAATCGGCGGTAGAGCCTTTTGATTTTTGATTTTCTTTTCTTTGATTAACTGTACTTTTTCTTCAGCAATACGCTCAAGTAGCTTTGCAGCGGGTTCATCGGTTGGGTCTTGCGGGACAAGCTTACCCATAACTGCCAGTTGCAGGATGGTTTGTTTTAGCTGGTCGATGCTCGCTTCGGTGGTGAACAAGGTATCGAAGTGCTCGCTAATTTGAGCCCAGTTTTGCATTAGCTCTTCAGCGTTTTCAGAGTTGGTTAGCGTGTCTAAAAGCGTTGTTACCAATACCTGATGGGCTTCAATGCTGGCTTCGGTTTGTTGCTCTAGTTGATCGCAGAGTGTCATGAGTTCATCGACTTTGGCGATAATTCTGCGTTGCTCATTCTCAGGCGGAAGTAGTACCAATATTGAGTTCATTTTCGCCTGATTCATTTTTGGCTGTGCCATTCCTGTAATATAGGGAATCAGAGAAATTGAATTGATATAAAGTCCCAAGTAGATCAGGAAATCCTCACTAATTCCATCAATAACATGAGCATGATTGTTTACCCAATACTTGCCTCGAGCCATGAAAGCAATCGGTGTACTTCGGTTAACAAGATTGGCACCATCTTCGCCAATTAATAGTAAGGGCTTATCAAACAAGTAGTCATCAATAGAATCGATAACACCTGATGCACCATAGTAATCATAATCCCCTTGACGTCCTTTTCTTTCACTTACTGACAATGGATCTCTTTTGGCATCAAGGTTGAAAGTGATATCTCCAAAATCTATAGCCTCCCACCCCGCAGGTTTGTTTTCACCAGAGAGAACAGCTTCATGAACCTTTGCTTTCTTGAGCTTTTTAAGAGTACCTTCTTTCAGTAATTGCTCTTTTTTGATCTTAATTTTCTCAATCAAAACAGAAGCAGGTTCATCCGTTGGATCTTGGGACACTAACTTACCGCGCACCGCCAATTCCAAGATCAGCTCACGCAGTTTCTTTACGCCATAAAGCTCGCGCTTTTTGCTGCTGCCTCTACCAGAGGCGGACTTGGTTTTAACGGTTGAAGTCCAAACGTCGATGTTATCTGTGATCAACTGGTTCATAGAGATTTGTTCTACGCTCATTATTTACTCTCACCAGTTGTTGCAGACGTCGAATCTACCGATGATTTCAAGGCTTCACCTAGAATGCCTTTAAGTTGATTACGAAGCTGAGAGATCTCTTGTTGCTGCTGTTGATAGCTTTCTAATAACTCATTTGGGTCGTGGCTGATCACCTCACCTTGATATGGGTTTTTAATATCTAGGTTAAAGTTGCGCTCAATGATGTCGGCGATTGGCACTTTCCATGCGTAATTATTCTCTACGCGGCTAGCAAAACCATCATCTTCATTACCCCACCAATCGATCTCTTGTTGGAACTCTTCAAACTTCATTGGTTTGGTTTTACTGTAGTTCTTCACGCCTTCTGGGTATGGGTGCTCGTAGAACCATACGTCTTTAGTTGGCTTGCCTTTGGTGAAGAACAGAATGTTGGTTTTGATGCCTGTGTATGGGTTAAACACGCCATTAGGTAAGCGAACAATGGTGTGCAAGTTACATTCTTCCGTCAGCATCTTTTTGATTTTGGTTTTTACACCTTCACCAAACAATGTGCCATCTGGCAGTACCACACCTGCTCGACCGTTGTTTTCATCTAGAACTTCGATGATCAGTTGTAAGAACAGATCCGCTGTTTCACGAGTTTGCATTTCAGCAGGGAAGTTCTTTTCAATGCCGTCTTCTTCTGTGCCACCAAACGGAGGGTTGGTCGCAATCACATTGATGTTGCTGTCCCAGCTTGAAAGCGGCTTGTTCAGCGTATTACCGTGTTTGATTTGTACTGGCACTTCAATGCCGTGCAGCATCATGTTGGTGATACACAGTAGGTGTGGCAGCTGTTTCTTTTCGACACCGTGGATCTGCTTTTGCAGTGTTTGGTGATCCGCAGCAGTCTTCACGTAGTTGTCTTTCACATGGTCAAACGAACACGCTAGGAAGCCGCCCGTACCCGTTGCTGGGTCCATAATCGCTTCGCCCAGTTTTGGGTCTAAACGATTAACGATGAAGCGTGTAACAGCACGAGGCGTGTAGAACTCACCCGCGTTACCTGCACTTTGTAGGTCTTTTAAGATCTGCTCGTAGATATCACCAAATAGGTGGCGCTCTGAAGAGTCAGTAAAATCAATTTCATTCAGCTTGTTGATCACTTGGCGCAGCAACGTACCGTTTTTCATGTAGTTAAACGCATCGCTAAAGGCTTCTTTCACCACAAAGCCTCTTGGGTTTAGATCAACAGGTGCAGTTAAGCTTTTCAGTTTGTAGAACAAGTCATCGTTTACAAACTCAAGCAGCGCTTCACCGGTAATGCCTTCGGCATCTTGCGCCCAATTACGCCATAGATATTGTTCTGGGATTGGTGATTTGTAGTCGTCCAGTTCTAGTTCTAACTCTTCTTCTTGAGCGTCAAATACTTTAAGAAAAAGTAACCAAGACATTTGACCAAGGCGCTGTGCATCACCGTCGACACCCGCATCTTTACGCATGATGTCTTGAATGGATTTGATAACTGAACTGATAGACATGTTTTTCTACTTTTAAACAACTGAAATTTGTGGCGAATTATAGCAGAACTAGGTCAAAAAAAATGAAGTTAGTTCTATGAAACCATAGATATAAGATTCATTAATCTATAGCCTGAACTTATAAAATCATAATCATAAATACAGTTGGCTAAATAATGAAAATAGAATGCCCTCGTTGCCATAAGGACAATGAGATTGAATTTGCAGAAAACATATCGTGTTCAGAGTGTGAGAAGAGTTTTAAAGGGTTTAAGTTCAGCAAGCGAAAGCTCGTTTCTGCTAGCTCCGCTTTACTGGTTGGAGCCCTAGGGGGTTACGCTGTTGAAAGCGGGTTAGACAAAGAAAGGTATCCTCTCGAAGTGGAATACGCGATTGTCGATACTTGCGTGAATTCTAGCAAAAACATGGTGTCCGTAAGTTGGTATGAAAGTAAACGGGAAACTTGTTTATGCGCATTAGAAAAAACAGAAAATGATGTGGCATATTCAGACTACAAATCAGATCAAGCTATATTTCTTCGCACATTCAAGCAACACGCCAACAGATGCTCATAAAAGGAGAGGCAGCATTATGCTACCTCTCCTTTAATTATTAGCGCTTAGGTGTGTTTCCACGACCACCGCCCGATGGTTTGCCCGTCGTGCTTGGGTAATTTGGATTCGGCTTAGCGCCACCTTTAGGTGTACTTGAAGCTGGTTTATTCATGATGAACTCCTATTTCCCTTGTTTTTGGTTGTGAGCAGCTGCGCGTTGAGCTCGGCCAGCAAAGTCGCCTTTAGGAACTTGCCCACCGTTTTGTTTTGCGGCATTACCTTGAATGCGAGCAGCGGCTTCTGGTGTCATTGGTGTTTTTGATTTAGTCATGATTTTATCCTTTGTTATCGTGATTAAGATGTCTTCGCTAAGACAAGGTAATAATAACTAGGGGGTTAGGGACAAATGGGGACATTACAGAAGCAAGAGCAAATCCGCTCAATACTCAACACTCTTAATTGGAGTTATCGACAACTGGCTGACGTACTGTATGAGGAACTATACTGCGATGCTTATCAAAATTTGGAAGATACCAACCAAGAAGATATCTCACTATTTCATGAAGCCTTAAAAAAGCAATTGACTCGTAAAACCACCTCTGAAAAACGTCTCGATAAATACTTAACAATAATCTCCGAACATCCAGATTTTTTAGCTGCTCACCTCGATGTTATAGCCCCTAAATACCTAAAGCATCAGTGCCTAAATGAAAGCCTAGCGGATGAGCTAAAAAATATATCGCGCTGGCTAGATAAAGACTCTAGTTAACAAAAACACTTCATCAGCATTGATTCCACAAGGTGCATATTCTAACCTGACTCATATTCCCATATTGCTCAAGGAAACAGGTATGTATAAAGGGCATTGGTATGATATTTCGGGTAGAGAACGAACCGATTTGAGAGCCATGACTTTAGACTTTGATTCACTAAAGCTCGCCGTAGATGAAGCCTTGAATGTTTTTCCAGAAACCCAATTGGTCGTCCTTAACGATAGACTTGATTGGGGGTTAATCTCTATTGAATCATCTAAACGCATGCTGATTTGTAAGGACTAATAGTCAACCTACACTTCAATATGGAAATCATTGCCTATGTCACTGTTTGATTAATATATTACCAATATCATATACCTTTACCTCAAAAAGGAGCCATATATGACATGTAGTAGCTGTAATAAACGTCTAAATATCGGAATGATCCATAAGCGTGACCCAGCAACTGGTATGAAATACAAGTCATGCCCACACTGCTCGGATGCTAATAATGGTGAGCATGTTTATCACCCCTATCCATCTTCTTTTGGAAAAACTCCAGCTCGAATTTCAGCTCGAAATCCAGAAGGTTATCAAAGCTACTGTATTGAATGTCGACGTTTAGACAAAGGTGTTCAATCACAGACGTATATGAATGGAAAAACGTGCAGCAGCTTAATCTAGGAATCGAATGAATCTATCACAAACTGATGCTGTAGATTGGCTATCAACGCTCAAAGCATCGAGCGTTGATCTGTTAATTACAGACCCACCATACGAATCTCTAGAAAAACATCGAAAAATAGGAACAACTACTAGGTTAAAAGTTAGTAAATCATCAAGTAATCAATGGTTTGATATATTTCCAAACTCAAGGTTTGAAGAGCTGTTAACTGAAATATATCGAGTGCTAAAAAATAACTCTCATTTCTATCTATTCTGTGATCAAGAAACGATGTTTTTTATTAAACCAATTGCAGAAAAAGTAGGATTCAAGTTCTGGAAGCCTATCATCTGGGATAAAGTTTGTATTGGTATGGGATACCACTATAGAGCTAGACATGAGTACATTCTCTTTTTTGAAAAAGGAAAAAGAAAACTCAATAACTTAAGTACACCAGATATATTGACCTATAAACGAGTTTATAGAGGCTACCCTACAGAGAAGCCTGTAGATTTACTGGAAGTTCTAGTTACCCAAAGTAGTAACCAAGGGGAATTAATCGTTGACCCATTCTTTGGTTCTGGATCAACGCTAATTGCGGCAAATAATTTGAAAAGAAAAGTGAAGGGGAATGATATCTCTCCGGCTGCTCATGAACATTTCGAGCAGCGTCAAAAATCACATTCTATGCAGATTCATAAATAGCCATTTCTAAATCGTGTACTGCTTCAAGATATTGAGGTTTACCACCAAAGCCATTGTTAATGATTTCTTTCATACTTCCGATTTCATTAAAAGGTAAGCGTGCCATGAACACCGCATTCTAATCTTTCAGCACGAAGAATAAGATCATCTCTCCAACCCAAAGGAGAGTTGAAATGGCAAAACGACGCACCAACCTAGAATGGCAATCACTG
>NZ_JBFROH010000054.1:0-1312 GCF_041471425.1 Vibrio sp. 10N.261.52.C2
TGTCCCGTCCTGAAATGTGTTTACACATTGAGGACGAATTATGGCTACTTCAAATAATACCTACGTTAAGCGCACTCAGCGTGATTACACACTAGGCTTTAAATTACAGGTCGTCGCCGCTGTAGAAAGAGGCGATATGACATATAAACAAGCCCAAACCATTTATGGTATCCAAGGCCGTTCAACTGTTTTAACTTGGCTTCGAAAGCACGGTAAGATGAATTGGGCGCAAACTCCAAGGATGAATACCATGCACCAATCAACTAAGCCTAAAGAGTCACCAGCACAGAAAATAAAGCGTCTTGAGAAAGAGCTGGAAGACGAAAAAATCAAGAATCTCTTTTTAAATAGAGTGGTTGATATTCTTGATGCTGAACACGGAACTAGCCTCAGAAAAAAGTATCTCACCAAGGAGCAAGAAGCCTTCAAGAACAAGAAGGAATAAGTTTAGTTCGAGTATGTAAGCTATGCGGGATAACGAGACAAAGCGTTTATCAACGAGAAAAGCGAGCTGTTCATCGCCAGTTGGAACTTAAACCCATCAAACAAATGGTGTTGGATATTAGACGTTATATGCCTCGGGTTGGCACTAGAAAGCTCTACTTTTTACTTAAGCCAAAGTTGCAAGAACAAGGTATCAAGTTAGGTCGGGATGCTCTTTTCAACTACTTACGTGATGAACGGTTATTGGTAAGACCTAAACGTAGTTTTACGAAAACGACAAACAGTAAGCATTGGATGAAAAAACATCCGAACTTATTAAAGAACTACAAACCATGCACTCCAGAGGGTGTGTTAGTAAGTGATATTACCTATATCCAATCAGATGAAGGCATTCACTATCTCTCATTGGTAACTGATGCGTTTAGTCGGAAAATTATGGGCTACGAGCTGAGCAACGAAATGAAGGCGACGGATGTTGTGAAAGCGCTAGATATGGCTATTAAGGGGCGTCAATATCATCGTTCGTGTATCCATCACTCTGATCGTGGTCTCCAGTATTGCTCCGGTGTTTATCAAGATAAGTTGAAAAGTAGCGGCATAAGCCCCTCGATGACAGACGGTTATGACTGCTATCAAAATGCATTAGCAGAGAGAGTAAATGGAATACTGAAACAAGAGTTCTTACTTAATAAGTGTAAAAACCTCGGAGAGCTTAAACAACTAGTAAAAGAGTCTATAAGTACCTATAACAATATGAGGCCGCACCTTAGTCTCAGGATGAAAACTCCAAATGAGGTGCATGAAAAAAGCCAACAGCTGATGCTGTTGGCTTAGTAGAAATACTGTCAACGTATTTTAGGACGAGACA
>NZ_JBFROH010000055.1:0-14729 GCF_041471425.1 Vibrio sp. 10N.261.52.C2
CAAAACTATAAGATGCCGTTACACTCGAATGGCTGTTAGCTTTCAACAGCTTGAAATAGTTAATCTTTCGTCTCCAACTTAATCGTGAGTTCCATTGCGGCTCTGTCGCTATCACATCAGCATAAGGCATACCAACCAACACAAACGAGACTTTTGCTTCTTCACTTATGTATTTGAACGTATTAGCAATAGCCTGCCTTTCTTCTGCTGTAGAAAACTCCACAAGCTCTTGAATTTCATTGACGATAATCAGCTCAACAGATTTACGTTTAAGTTGCTTTACGACAGCCTCACCAAGAGCAATTTCATTACGTCGTCGGGTACCTCTTCCACCTGACTTTCCATCTAAATCGACTAAAAACTGCGTAAGCGTGTTCTGTTCATTTATGCGGCTTGGAACTCTGGTGCTAAGAACAGGTTGTTTACTCCAAGTTGAACTCGGCGGAAAGCGTGATAAATAGTTGTTAATCAAAGCCGTCTTTCCACTTCCGGCCTCACCAGTTAACAAGAAAGACTCCGGTTCACCGCCAAGGGAGTGATTAAAACGAAGCTGATCGAAAATGGAGTAGATTTCAGTTATAGCTGGATACTCGATAAAGCTGGTTTCAAAGAGTTTTAGTTGCTCAAACTGTCTAGATGTTAAGTTCAAATCAATACCCCTCAATATCTTCAAAATCATCATCAGCTACTTGTTCTGAAACATCGAACACGACCGCAGCTTCTTTTTTTGCCGGAGCCGTACTGATTGAGCTTGGCCCCTCTGAGCCCACATCATTAAATTTTGCTAATTTCGAAGTGTTACCCGTTTTAGGCAAGCTACCCTTATTACTTTTGGCACTGCGGAACCTATCGGTTTCTTCCTGAATACGTTTTTTCATATACAGAAATGTATCCGCAAGCGCCTCATCATCAGCAAGCTGCTTAGTGTTAATCCTGCGTACTTTTTGTATGCGCTCATGTTCAAAAAGGGACAGTCCTTTTGTATATCCAGAGTTGTCTACCGCTGGAACTTTTATGTACCTCTTTTCCGATTCTAGGTAAACATGAATGTAGCTGATATCAGAGGGGTCTGTTTTGGTCCTAACAAAAAGCTTTTTACCATTGTTAGATGCCCAATATTTACGGTATTCAATAAGTTCGGAGGACTGATAACGTAAGTTATGTAGTCTAATCCCTGCCACTCCAATAGTTCGGTGTCTAAGCAAACCTAGCTCAACTCTCAACTGCTCCTTCTCAGTACCAACGTAGTAGGAGGGAGTCCATTCCGATTGGTTCCACTTGTGGTATGGAATATCACGTTCTCTTGAATCTGGTGCCATGTGGTAATAATCGACAATCCATTTATGAAGTAATTCAAGAAATACAGAAACTCTAACCACCGCATCCTTCTTTGGGTTGTAATCTTGTAGTTGAGTAGGGTTGGTAAATGTTTTTCCAGGTAGTGAATTCACTAACCCTTTATTCATCTGATCAAACAGCTTTTCGATCCCTGACTTTCGCCAAGGTTTAGCTGCTTGACTGTATTGGATGTCAGACACTAGAGGCCGTAACGAATCTTCTAAGCTTTGACTCCAAAATTCAGCACCATTATCGACAACTAAACAGTCAATTTTGCCGTGACAAGGCCATTCATTATCAATGGATGGATACCTTTGCTTTACCCAACTCTTATCTAGTAGCGAGTTCAATAGCGCCTTTCTGACAGAGTCAAAACTAGGCTCTCTAAAGTTGATACTGCACCCAACGATACATTTACTGAAGCGATCATAAAGCATCGTCAGGTAGGGTCGCCCCAAAGGAATATCTAACTCATCATCAATCAGAATAACTGGAACTGGGGTATGGTCAATTTCGACATACTCCATTGGTTTGGTCGAAACTACTTGCTGACCAACCGAGCGAAATTCTCGGTCTGCGTATCTTTTACCAAACCTTGCACTCGCTACCTCATAAGGAGGTAAGTCGTGTATTCGATTGTAAAAAGAACGTTCGGCAATTGGTTTTATTTTCCCCTCAACAATCCCACGATTTAATTGAATCACTCGACTCTTATAGTATCGATATGCTTCAGCAGCACTTAAGCGTTCACGAGTCAGGTATACGCTGTTAATTGCTTCATCAACTAAAGATTGAGAATCGAACTCTTTTTGTCGATTGCCTTTAAACGTATGCTTAGGAATAAGCGCACATGGGTCTTTCCCCGCTTCAAAGTAAGATTTTTTCCAAGTTGCTAAAGTTCGCCAACTCGGGGGAATGAGTTGTAATTCCGATTCCACAAGAGTTAAGAGAGGGTTCAAATTTTTCTCGGTCCATCCGCCTTTTAAACGCTTCTCTACGAACGCGATGATTTTGATACGACGGATAACTTCTTGCTGTACCTTCGGTGATTGAGAATCAATAGTTGAGGTGATTTCAATAGGTTCATGAATTAGCTCTATTGGAAGCTGCTGAGACTCTCCCTCTGAAGCTTCAAATTCATCAAAGAACCCAAATATGCTGTTAGAGTCCGATGGCATAGTTAACACCAAACGTAGGTTTCGAGGCCAAAGCCAATATTGTTGAGGTCTGTTTTGATTTGCCCCGAAGAGATCCAAGGAAGAGTAGAGATAAGTGTGTCTTGCTCCGATAAACCGAAATACAAAGACACCTCTTGTAGCTGCACCATTTGTTTTCGTTGAATAAACGCCAATACTAGTTTTTGAAACTCAGTCACGGTTCGCAATCCGGAATAACGGTGTAGTAACTTAAAGTTATCTAACGTCGGTCCCATTCTAATTTGTTTCTCAGTAACCAAAACTAAGCGTCTGTTGAACTCATTCAACGCCACTCTTTGTTTCTCTTCAAATCTATTCCTGAAATCAGGTTTGAGAAGCTGACTAGAGTGTTTTACTTCGAAGAGGGTTGACTGCTCGTTGTGATTTGTTACTAAAAAGTCTGGGGTATATCGGCACTTACGATTATTGAATTGATAGTGGAAGCCAAAAGGTTGAGAGGTAAAACTTTTAACGTTTGCGTTATATTCGAGGTGAAAGCAGAAATCGAACTCCAAAATAGAGAGAGTGCGGACAACAGCATCATTCTTCAAGCTCATGAACTTACAGATGTTGTGTACGTGAGATGATTTCTTGGTTTGATCGAACATAGCAAATCACTTTTGTTGTAAACCTACAACAAAAAATAGACTATGAAGACTTATGGTGCAAATATGAAGACTTATGATGCAGAAATGAAGAAAGCCTGCAATTTATGCGAACATATATTGCAGGCTTCATAAGGGTGATGCTTGCAACATAAGTCTGCATAGCTCAAACCGATAATCAATTACTTAAGATGATATTTGCAGCATAAGTTCGTATAACATTGCATCGAAAGTCTGCAAATTTGAACAACGACTAAAATTCAACGTAGTAAAATTACCACACTCCAATTAATCCTCTAGCAGACATAATCGACATGTGTGTAACAAACTTTTGGACAAAAGTCATTTAGAGTGGTTGTTCTAAATAATTTCTACCAGATTAGAAAGAGTATCTTGATGAGCGACTCGCGCTTGCGGATCTGTCATCATCGCTTCAACACCTCTGCAATATCCAGCAATCGCACTAAATGAACGCACATCTTCACGCTTTTTAAGTGTGTGCAAGATAGCCACTCCCTAAAGCATGAATGCGCTCAGCATCGACAATATCTAATGACTTAAGTAATCAATCGTTGCATTTAAGGCATCAATTTTACGTTTATAGTACTCAAATTGGCGAGGCTCTCCGCCACTTTCTCCATAGTGTCGATGATCAATGGATAAAGTAATGAAACCGTAGTGTGACAATTCTTCGGCATATCGCTCAGTAACTTATTCTTCCACACTTACTATTAGTCCAGAGACAATGATCGCGGGGAGCAAGCCTGTGATACGCTCCTTGGATAATATAAGGGACCGACAACTCGGTGCCCTGCAACATTAAAAGAAAAAATGCCCTTGGAAAGCGGACCTCACTCTCCAAGAAACATATGAGTTGGTTTATTTAGTTTGGTGGTAAAGGAATGCAGCACTAGTACCACCACCTTGACCAACTGCAATGTTAATATTCAGGTGTGCCATTGCTTCTAAGTAGCGAGACATAGAAAGAGGGCCGACATTCAGTGGTGAAAATCCTATGCGCTCAGCGACTTCAAGTACTTTATTTGTTGCCTTTTCATCATCTCCAGCAATGAATGCTGTTATTTTTTGACCAGCTCGATCATGACACTCTTTACTCATTACATCAGCAAAAATAGTATTAAATGCTTTAACTACTAATGAGTTTGGTATTAATTTTGCGATCTCTTCGCCTGCTGAAGTTTCTTGCCCTAACAGCAATGGAGACCAATCATCATTTAGTGGGTTAGTAGCATCAATAACTACCTTACATTTCAGCTCCTGCTTGAGTGAAGATAGAACGCTTTCAGCTGCAACGTACGGGATAGCGACGACAATCATATCTGCTATTTTAGCGCCATCTTCGAAACTCAGTACGCCTTCAGAAGCCTCACGTGCACATACTGCAACATCATATCCAGCCTCTACGAATAGATTAGCAAGTTTTGTGCCTACATTACCTTTACCAAAAATTGAAACTTTCATATTTACCCCTTTAAAAAAAACTACCTATCAGTAGGTAGGTTGGACTACTGTTAAAAAAGGCGAACGTTCGCCTTTTATATAATTACTTAAGTGTTGAGAGTAATAAATTTTGCGCCTGTTTAATACGCTCAACATCACCGAAAATACGTGTTGAAATCAACGCACCTTCAAGAGTCGCCATATAAGTTTGACCAAAGATAACACTCTGCTCGTCACTCAACCCTAGTTCTCTTGCAAGCTGTGATATCCACTCCTCTACATTATTAAAGAAAGCTTTGATTTTACCTTTAAGCTGATCACCAAAAGTCATCATGTCACTTGCTAGCATACCTGCTAAGCAAATATCATCTTCACTCTTAGCTGTCTCGACAAACAGACCAGTGAAAGCTTCAATCTGTTCTTTTGGAGACTTATGCTGAAGAGTTGCTAAATATTCGAATACTTCATTATGGTATTGCTCCATCATAGCCAACCCTAACTTTTCCTTTGTAGGAAAGTAATAGTGGATACTTGATGACTTAATACCAATCAGATCGGCTAATTCTCTATGACTAAAAGCATTGAAGCCCTTTGATGAGGCTAGCTTCATCGCAACTACGAGAATTTCATCTCGCTTATTTTGTTTGATATTTTTTTTCATGCAGAGAACTCTATCTACCTATAGATAGATAGTCAAGATCATTTTTACAAATAACAGATTTGAAAACAACACTTATCAAGACTAACTACTGTGATGTAGATCTTTGAGAAGAGCTGTGTCTTAAACTACACTCAAAATGAATTAACATTATGGAAGATACATTGATGGAACAACGCTTAATATTTGATAAATCTCTATTTAAAGTACATATAAGCGAGACTAGTGAAGATTTTACTTTATCACAGTCAGAGTACTTAATACTGTCTAGGCTAGAGCAAGTTAGTGATGTTTGTTCGAAGGAGGATCTAATTGAGTCCGGATGGGGCAACCCTGATAGAGTGGGAGAAAACTCGCTTCCTGTTGCTATCTCAAACTTGAGGAAAGTGTTGAATAATTCATCTATGTCTATCGTCAACATTTCTAGAAAGGGTTATATACTTACAGGAAGCGGACAAGCCGACGAGAAATCTAAACCTCCCCTCAACACCAGTAGAAACTCAATGAAAAAACCAGTATTAATTTCAATTTCTGGATTAGCTATAACTATCGTAAGCTTGATTGTGCTGACAGAAGTTTATAGCAACTGGGTAAAAGTTGAGTGCTCTTTTATCAATACTTCAATTCTATGTCTAACTGAAGGAGGGGAAGCTATTGAGTTCGCCAATATGGAAGTTCAATAAGGCAATATTTTCGATCTTAACGTTGATTACGACGACGTTTTTTGTATTTATTGTCTATGGTGGTATGAACTCCTATTACTGTTCATACGAATTAAATTTACTCCACGAAAATGTTAGAACTGAGCTTATATGTCGTGGGGGAAAAGTGAAAGCGATACATCGGAGTCAATCAAGTGACTCAGCATGGGCTGTTCAGGCTCATCAGTTTCTGATAGGAAATCAGGTTATATTTTTTGTAAATAGTCGTCAGAAACTTAGTGTAAATAAGGAGGTAACACCTCTAGATGAATATAACTTTATCGTAGAAGATTTGGAACTGTTGTTTTACTACGTAGTTAGAGACGGGGGCAATCTGTACATAATTGAGAGATTTCCTGAACATAAAGGTTATCTTGGCGAGATAGAAGGAGTTATGGGAATCGTTGAGCCGAGAATTTAGATTGTCTAGTATGAATACTTTAGACAAGCTTTCAACTTATTAAGTAAGTAACTAAATAAAGCCCTACCGGAAGATACAATGCCGTTCGGATAAGCATTACTGTTTGAATCTAAACGGATATTTAGCTGGAACAAAGAGGATTGAACGTGGAAACGTTCGGTCCTTTCTTTTATCTGGGAGAATGAAGTGACTGATACTTTCCCTCATTCTTTTAAGTTTTACTGGTAGAGTTCCGTCTGGACATAAAGCTAGCCAACGTAACTGCGCATCAATAAGGTTAATCGCGGCCGTAAAACTGACCCTAGTCGCTCGAACCCCTGCTTCTGAAGCTATCTGCATATTTCGGAGCATTCCGATCAGTCATTTCGGGATTATCCGATCACCCATTTCGGTTTAAACCGATCACTGATTCCGCGATTATCCGATCACTTTTAGCCTAACTCCGAAATCGGTGATCGGAATAGCGAAAACCGCGATCGGAATGCCCGAAATCCTTCCTTTTTCTCTTTTAAATCAATAGCTCGCTATTCTTTACTTCTTAAACAAGAACGTAAGGAAGCGACAATGGCCAAAAAGAGAACTCCAATGAACAAAATCAAAGAGGTATTACGCCTTAAGTACGACTGCGGTCTCTCCAATCGTGGTATCGCTTCTTGCCTGAAACTCGGCCCGTCCACCATATCGGAACTCCTTACTCGCTTTAAACAAAGCCAACTTGGCTGGCCTCTACCCGAAAGTTGCAGCGATGCTGATCTCACGCAAGCGCTGTATCACGGCAAGAAAGCCAGTCGCGATAAAGTCATGCCAGACTTCACTCAATACGCAGTCGAACTCAGACGTAAAGGCATGACAAAGATGTTGTTGTGGCAGGAATACCATGAGCAATATCAAGAACAAGCTTACGCTTACACTCAGTTCTGCGAGCACTTCACTCGTTGGTTCAAAACTCAAAAGCGCAGCATGCGCCAGCTCCATGTGGCAGGTGACAAGCTGTTTATCGATTACTGTGGGCCTCGGCTTCAAGTGGTCAACCCTGATACAGGTGAAGTGCGCGAAGCAGAAGTGTTCGTGGCGACCTTAGGTGCGTCCAATTACACCTATGTTGAAGCCTTCCCGAGTCAAGGTCAGTCTTACTGGTTAGAGGCGCATGCCAATGCGTTCGAGCACTTCGGTGGTGTACCACAGCTCTTGGTTCCCGATAATCTACGTAGCGCGGTCACCAAAGCCAATCGTTATGAGCCGAGACTTAACGACAGTTATCAAAAACTGGCGAATCACTATCAAACCGCAGTGATGCCAGCTCGCCCTTACAAACCGAAAGACAAAGCCAAGGCAGAGAATGCCGTGCTCCTAGTGGAACGCTGGATCATGATGCGACTACGACATCAAACCTTCCATACCTTCAAAGAGCTGAACCTTGCCATCCGTGAGCTTATGAATGACTTAAACGAACGTGAGATGAAACAGTATGGTGCGAGCCGCAAAGCGCTGTTCGACAAACTCGATAAGCCAGCGTTAAAGCCGCTACCTAAGCAGCGATACCTCTATACCGAAACCAAGCGAGCCAAGGTTGGGCCTGATTATCACATAGAATATCGCCGCCACTACTACTCGGTGCCACATCAACTTGTTGGTCACCATGTCGAACTGGAAGCCTCCAACCGTCTGGTGCAGATCTACCATCAAGGTAACTTGGTAGCCCAGCATCCACGCAGCCAAAGAGAGCGCGGAAACAGCACCCAACCAGAGCACATGCCGAGTAATCATCAACATCAGAAGTGGTCGCCTGGACGCCTGCTCAACTGGGGAGCCAATATCGGCCCAGCCACACGAGAAGTCATCAATAAGATGCTCTACTCCAAGCCTCATCCAGAGCAGTCGTATCGCTCCTGCCTTGGGCTGCTCAATCTGAGTAAAGCGCATGGCGAGTCGCGCTTAGAGCAAGCCTGTAAAGATGCGCTGATGCTGACAAAACCGAACTACACCTTCATCAACAATCTGCTGAAGAACAATCGTGAAGGACAACTGAGCAAAGACAACACGAGCACGCCGAACCTTGTTCATAGCAATGTCCGTGGCCCGAACTGTTATCACTAGGAGAAATACAAATGAACGCACTGAACGACCAACTCAAAACCCTCCGCTTGAGCCATGCAGTGAAAGCGTTAGAGCAGCAACAAGAACAACTGAGCACCTACGCAGAGCTGGACTTCGAGGAAAGGCTAAGCCTACTTCTGGAAAGTGAAATCTTGAATCGCAATCAGACAAAAATCCAACGCTTAAAACGGCAAGCCAAACTGAGAGTGGATGCTCAGCCGAGCCAACTCATCTACAAGGAGGGACGAAATCTCAATCGTAAACAGATGAGCGAACTTCTAACGGGCAGTTATCTACATAAGCACCAGAATATCTTGATCACAGGCCCAACAGGTGCTGGCAAAACGTATCTTGGCTGCGCACTGGCAACCAGTACCTGCGACCAACAACACACGGTCAGATACTACCGATTAACTCGCCTGCTTGATGACCTGACCGCAGTTCGTCTGGACGGTAGCTATCAAAAGCAACTTCAATCGTTGGCTAAGAAAGCTCTACTAATCCTCGACGACTGGGGGATGGAAAAGCTAACCCAAGAGCATGCAGGTCACTTATTAGAAGTGCTTGAAGATCGTTACCAAAACAGCAGCACGATCGTCATCAGTCAGTTACCTGTAAAGGAGTGGTACAACATGATCGATAACGCCACTGTCGCAGACGCTCTAATGGATCGGCTGGTACACAATAGTCATCGAATAGAACTAGGAGGTGAGTCGATGAGAAAACTGGCGCAATCCGATCACTTAGAGTAAAAATAGGAAGAGAGAAAAACGGCAGGATCAAGTGATCGGAATAAACCGAAACGAGCGATCGCAATCACCGAAATACGCACTATCTTAACCATCTCTAATCGCACTAGGTTATAAGCAAGTAAGACACCCCAAAGCTCTTGCCTCACACCGACAGAAAAACGACTTCGTAAAGTGACGTGACTTTGCAGTTGAGTCTGTTTAATTTCACCATAACCTTCTTCTATCTCCCAACGTTGCCAATAAATACGCAGCAGGCTTTCTAGTGAGTATTTGCTAGGGTCTGTAAGTGAAGTAATAAAACCTTTTATCTCACCTTTTGGTTCTTGATATAGGACTAATCTAGCTTCCCAACGCTCGGGTAAATTAGGATTCTGCCGCTGGGCCTGAGGAGAGATGGGCATTGAGATAAGCATGTCATTTTCTGCATATTTCTCCAATACTTCATAGCGTAGTTTACGTTTTGCAGGCATTAACCAATGAGCATTTTCCGCACTCTCTTGCCATGACAACAAAAGGTCTGCGGAGAAATAACAACGATCAAATAAAGTCAACGAGTGCGCTGGGATATCATTGAATAAACGTTTAGCTAAGGTCGTTTCACCGACATGACAACCATCAAAAGCTGCCCCCATAATCATTCGAGTTTCCGTTGACATCAAAGCAACTAAACGAAGTTGAGGATAAGGTTTCAGTTTTTTAGAGATGAACCCAAATTCTTCGGCGTTCTCTGGTGAATCTTGGCACCTAAATGTTGTTCCATCCACAGCAAGAACGTTAAGCCCTAAGTCTCTGTCTTGTTGAATGATATCTTCGCGCCAAGCCTTGACTGTTGTGTGAAAAAGAGCCGCTAATGGACTCTCGTCTAGACGTCGACGTGAATCGGTGAGGACACTAGGCGCAACACGAGACCAACTATCCTCAGGTTTTGGTTGAAGGGCAATGTCTAATGAACTGCATACCTCTTTGATAGACATGTTGCGTTGCAACCCCATCCAAATAACTAGCCAGACAGCTTGCTGAGCGGGAAGTCGACGTCGTCTTATGCTCGCTTTATTTGTTTCAAGAAGGGCTTGTTCTATCCATTCTAGTTGAATGGCGTTGACGACAGATTCGTAATTATCCGTATCCTCAATAGTCTCGTGCGCCATTGCTAATTCTTGTTCAAGCATAAAAAAATCCCCATCAACGTTGTTGATGGGGATTATCTGCTAACTGCAGGATCGTTCAAGTCTTCTTAAACGATCGGCATTATACCGGAATATAAGGCTTTGAGGTCAACCGTTGTAAATGAACGTTAAGGAGTTGCGGGAATGATTTTAGTTACGTCAAATTGGTCACAAATGGCTCGAATTGCGATACCAGCCTCTTGCTTTAAAACTCTTCCTGAACCACCGGAAGCAATAATTATAGAGTCACTATCTGATGTTATGAAACAATACGGTGTGATATTGATTACTTCACCTTCAGGAGTAAACCCATTAACAAAAATCTGTGTGCGTCCCTTTAAATTCGTATTTTTAATCTCTATCTGAGTAATAGGTTTGAGCGCTTTATTGATCTTAGGGGACCTAACACCTAGATACTCGAGAGAAATATCACCGCTCTCTCCCCAATAGTTACCATGAGATAAGTTAACTAAAGAGGTATTTGAGTCTACATACGCATTAAAATTATTACCTTGGATACGGTTAGAGCCATCTTCACGTATAAGCTTAAGCCTTAAGTTAGAGTAATTGAAAACAAACTCGTCATGTAGAATTTCACTTGAGACAATAGGACTTGACTTGATCTCAAAAGACTCATTAAAAGTACTAGTACCAATATTAACAGTAATATCATATACCCCTTCTGCATTATCGCTCATTAGAGTTACCGCGCCATTTGGTGATACGGTTAAATTTGGGTTGGAGCTAGTTTCGATAACAATTCGACTAGGATCGAGTGGAACTGTACTCCCATTACTCAAAGTCGCATTGACTCTTAGGTTGATGCTTTCGTCACTATAGAAAATGTTCTTAGTGAGAGTGATACTATCAATTGTAACTCCATCGATAACGTTTACCGTGGCAACGTTTGATGCCTCTATTCCTCTAACGATTGCTGTAACTTGTGTAGTTCCAACCTTTTCAGGGTACAACAAGAAATTATCGAAGCTAACCAATGATGAATCAGATACTTTTAAGGCAACGTTGTCGCGTTCAAAGCTTAAATAGTCACTGATATACCCTTCTCTTGTAGTGTACCAAACAGCAAGACTATTCCTAACCGGAACACCTAAGTAAAGATCAAAGACTACTCCACCGGATTCGGGTGGGGTAAAGATATTCTTATTTGACACAAACACTTTGTTGACATCATTTCCTATAGATTTTAGATATCTTGATGAGCCAACTTTATCCCCAGGTAATGTTAGCTTGACACCAATATCACCTTCTTTCTCTGCAATCACGAAGCGACCTTTCACTGATGCGCTATCATTAAGTGAGCTTGTACTCACTGAGTTAGTTACATTTTGAACACTGCCATCACCATTTAGTGTTGAGCTACGAGCGTCTATTGAATTACCAACAAGAATTAAGGATGAGCGATAATTAGGTGCCAATAGGTAAAGGTCTTCTACATGTTCAGCGGTTATTACTTCCACGTCGAAAGGCTGAGACTGAATATTATTAACTTTGTACGTCACTCTATAGCGGCCTGCTTGTTGTAAAATGAAGCCTGAGCCATACTGAGTTGTAATTGCTTTACTAATTATTTCTTCATTTTTATCAATATCCACTATTGAGTAAGGGGCAATTTTGAAGTTAACAACTTTCCCATTTGTGGTTGTAGCGAACGTGTTTACACGAACTTCAGAGCCAACATATGATCGAGAGAGAAGAGGTTTTGCATTTATGACTTTAATATTATCACGAGAATTGACTTCAACATCAATATTATAAGATTTTCCCTTATAAAAGACAGACAGGCTACCTACGCCCGTTTTAGACGCTACAATTTGATTGTTGTTCACCTCAAGAATATCAGAGGTTATATCAGCCAACGGTGTAATATCAGTAGTCTGTATACCGTTGCTTGATTCGAAGATTCCTTTAACAACTACAGTGTATTTTTGTCCTTCGACTAAAGGAGTTCCACCTTGTACCTGTGCTCTAATAGAATTTAACTTCACTTCCGATTCTCCCCTAACATTAAGGTTAATCGGATTAGAAGTTGCACCGCTTTTAGAAATAACTCGTAATGTATAAGTACCAGGAACGTTAAACAGTAGCCCATCACTATTAATTACTATATCATCATAAACACTATGCTCTTCTACAATGATTTGATATTGCGTCCCAATATTTTGGGGCTGGCCATTTACGTAGAATTGGAAATCTGAGTACGGAACCAAAACACCTTCAGTTAATGTGCCTAATTTACTTTTAGATTTGAAATTCAAGTCAATATTTTCTTCATATTCAACGTCTCTGACATCTAAAGGTAACTCTGAAGCAAAACCGAATTTATTGATCTTAAGTGAAGACGCACCATCGGAAAGGAAAGTAATATACTGATCATCATGAAAGAACGTTGTGGTCGACTCTAGATCAGAAGTTTCAAGTTCAAGCCTAGCAGAACTTGCTTCAATAGAGGTTAAGAAAGCCCGTAATTGATAAGGTTTGTTCATAATCAAAAAGGCATTACCAAACTCATCAACTTCAGGGTTTAGTATTGAGGTTACTAAGTTGTCATATGCTTTTGGTTCGGTGACTTGAACCGTTATCGATGGACTAACGAGTCCATAAGCCTCTGCATGAAGGCTTAGCAAACCACTTGACGCTGCCTCTATACGACTTCTTTCAATATAGGAACTATTCCCAAATCGTAATGTAACCGATGAGGAGCCTACATCTAATGCGACTTTGTTTGAGTTGATGTGTGCGTAAACAACTGGCTCAACTATATCACCTTTGACCAGACTAGTTTTTTCGACAGACACTGTAATCTTGTTAATATCATTTCTATCAATAACATTGGTAGATAACGTATTGGTTAAACCAAGAAAGTTCACAGTGAATGAAGCTTTTCCACTACTTTTTACTTGTAGTCTATCACCTGTTCTTACAATATTTGAATCATAAGATATGTTCATGTTAGGTGGGATCGACGGTACCGTATATCGTTGTCCGTTATCGAAAAGCAAATAGATTAAATCTTTAAGTTCCTTAGTTTCTGAGGCTTCCCATACGTAACCAGAGTGAACAATTCCGAATAGCTGTACATCAGAAACCTTAACTTCCTGTGTTGCAATTTTGGTCCCATTTGAGTCAATGAGAGCCAAGTCCGTGGTTCCAGGGGAAAGAGTTACGATTAGGCTATTGTCATAAACTTCAGCGACTGAAGTATCTGAGCTCACTAACCTTAGATTTCTAGAGTCGAGTGAATATGAACTAATAGTAGATAAATCGACATCGATAACCCGTCCGATTTCATAACCTTCTAGAGGCATTTTTTGGTTTAATACGACCTCCAAAGATTGTTCCTGCTCCTGCTCCTTTGAGTCAACAGTAGATTTTGAGAAGAATCCATCCTTGCCACAACCAGTTAATAATATAGATACTAGTAACACACTAAATATACGCATTAAATTTCCTTACAGCTTAAAATAAAAGTTTGCAAAATGTGCAGAGAAGTCACCAAAAGAGTCATCTAAAACGCTGTTTTGGTACTTGTATTGGATCCCTAATTCTACATTTTCATATTTATACCCTAAGCCTACACCTAAGTATGGTGATATATGCTTGCCATCAAACGACTGATTATTACTAATTACGCTATAATCATTAACAAGGACACCAACTGTTAGATATGGTAATAACTTCCCAACTGGATTTATAAAGTCAAATGCAGAACCATATTGTTGGAGTTTTAACCCGTTTCTAGTTGAAGTTTCCGAAATTGAGTCGATATAGTTATAAACCAGATACCCCCTTACATGTTTTTCTTCTACTCCTAAAGCAAAACTATAGTTAGCTTTATTGCTAACATCATGGGAGGAATCACTAATAAACATAGTTCCTATACCTGTGGATATAAAAAGTTCCTCAGATTGAGACTTAAATGGTAAGCATGCCAATGTCATTGTTAAGACGAGAGGACTGCCATAGATATGATTAATATAACTTTTCACTATCAGTACCTTTTCTATTTCAATTAAATAAACAATGAGAATGTTAGCTCCCCTGTATTTGTTGGATTTTTTGATTCGTACATTTTCCTTATAGACATCATCTCGTTATGGTCAACTCTAAATGTACAGTGCACTCCTTTAGCGAAAACCAAATCATTGTCGCACATATCAAAAAATGATTCGTAACTCCGACATATTAATACCTGGCACTTCTCAGAATTCAGATTCGAGACATTCCAACCTTCATTCCTAATATTTCCTAGAATATACATAATTCAACCACCTCATCATTAAGCTCTAAATTAAGCTCTAAATTAAGCTCTAAAT
>NZ_JBFROH010000055.1:15490-15630 GCF_041471425.1 Vibrio sp. 10N.261.52.C2
CTCTAAATTAAGCTCTAAATGCGAAATAAGAGTACCCCCAATACAAAATAATCCTAAGTAAAACATTTTAATTTATAATTTAAATCATTAAACAAAAATAAATCATTATAAAACAACAACTTAAACAGGAACGACAGACC
>NZ_JBFROH010000056.1:0-220 GCF_041471425.1 Vibrio sp. 10N.261.52.C2
GGTTCATCGCGGATTAGCGGGAACTAAAAACAAAAACGGTAGTAAGTGATATGGTTTAGTCGCCAAACAAAAATCATACACAAACTACCGTTTTCATGCCGAATCATACTTTCCTATCTTCATTCTGGGAAGGCTTTCAAATAGTAAAGTCTCACCAGACAGCATCACTTATTACCCTGACTCTTAAACCTAACTCTGAGGCTAAGTGCCTTTGTGGTCT
>NZ_JBFROH010000056.1:1044-1955 GCF_041471425.1 Vibrio sp. 10N.261.52.C2
AAAACAGAGTCTCTATCTTGGTTAGAGCCTTATGCTCGTATAACGAAGCGCTTAAAAAGTTATATAGAACAACTGCTGCCTCTTCTTCCCATTAAGCATATCTCCCAGTTAACAAGCGTACATTGGCACACCATTAAAGAGATAGATAAACGCCGACTTCGCCAAGTGGTACCGTCAGTGAAATGGGAGGGGCTAAGGCAACTCGTCATGGATGAGTTCGCTATCTTTAAAGGACATCGGTATGCCACGGTCATTGCTGACGCTAAGACTCACCAAGTCATTTGGATAGGGTTAGGCCGTAGCCGCAAGGACATACGACCGTTCTTCGAGCTGTTAGGCAAGCATGGCAATAATATCGAAGCGGTCGCGATGGACATGAATACGGCTTTTGACCTTGAAGTTCAAGCGCATTGCCCGAACGCAAAAATCGTTTACGACTTATTCCATGTTGTTGCTAAGTTCGGTCGTGAGGTAATGGATAGAGTCAGAGTCGACCAAGCCAACAAACTCAAGCAAGATAAAAAAGCGAGGCAATGGGTCAAGCGCTCACGCTGGGTGTTGTTGAAAAATAGAGGCAACTTAAATCCACGGCAAGACAGCTATCTTACAGAAATATTGAATATCAATAAGGACTTAATGACCACTTATATACTCGGGGCACAACTCAAAGAGCTTTGGTATTGTGAATCAGAAGCACATGCTAAAGGGCTCTGGGAGGCGTGGTGGGCACAAGTACAAGAGAGTGGAATTAAGCCATTGAAAGAGTTCGCACGAAAACTGAGTCCTTATCTTCACGGTATTATCGCATCGGCAAGTTATCCGCTAAACACCTGCACCCTAGAAGGGATAAACAACAAGATAAAGCTAATCAAGCGAATGGGGTATGGGTATCGAGATACCGACTACTTCTT
>NZ_JBFROH010000057.1:0-44660 GCF_041471425.1 Vibrio sp. 10N.261.52.C2
CTCACTCAATTTGAGCTTGACAGACTGCTTTCAGGCTTCACAATTATCGGCCACGAACGGCTTTGTTTCCTAAATCAGGGAACTAATGCTTAAAGCTACGATCAGATCATCTAAGTTCACTCACATACTTAGAGCAATGCCAAAGCCTCGCTACAGAACAACTAACTGGAAACAATATAACCAAGCCCTAATCAATCGTGGTTCACTGACATTCTGGATTGATGAGGAAGCGATTCAACAGTGGAAGCAACTCAAGCAAGGTAAACGAGGTCGACCTCGATTGTTTAGTGACTTAGCCATTACGACCGCCCTCATGGTTAAACGAGTATTCGCGATGCCGTTGAGAGCGTTACAAGGATTCATCGATTCTGTTTTCAAACTCGCTCAACTCCCGTTGTCATGTCCTCATTATTCATGCATCAGTAAACGAGCCAAAACGGTTAATGTGTCATTCAAGACAAAGACCCGAGGCGCAATACAGCATTTAGCCATTGATGCAACAGGGCTAAAGGTCTACGGTGAAGGTGAATGGAAAGTAAAAAAACATGGTACTGACGGGAAGCGTCGAGTTTGGCGTAAGCTCCATTTAGCCGTAGACACTGGCACTCATGAAATCATTGCGGCTGAGTTAAGTTTATCGAATGTCACTGACGGTGAAGCTCTTCCTAATTTACTGAATCAAACTCGTCGTAGAATCAATGAGATATCTGGTGATGGAGCTTACGATACAAGACAATGCTACGAAGCAATACGTATTAAACAAGCTGTTCCACTTATTCCACCGAGAGAAGGTGCTGCTTTTTGGTTACGAGGTCACCCCCGTAATCTGGCGGTAGCTTGCCAGAAATTATACGGCTCAAATAAACATTGGAAAAAGAAGTACGGTTACCATAAACGGTCACTTTCAGAGACGGCTATGTTCCGTGTAAAGACACTGTTTGGTGGGCGATTAAGTTTAAGAAACTATAATGCTCAGGTTGGTGAAACCTACGCCATGATTAAAGCGTTGAATAAGCTCACAGGGTTAGGTATGCCTAAAACGATAGAAATAGCCTAATAATCACCCATACTGGCCGTTTCTATCTGAGATCCAATTAGGAAACAAAGCCCCAGCTAACCAACAATCCACATATAGACTTTCTATTATCGTTGTTGAATATCTAAGTTTTGGTTCTATTTGTAACGCCAGTAATAAACTTATCTACTTCCGCATAGAACTTGGCCGGATCGTTTTGCACCCAGTGGTTTGCGCCCTCAAATGAAACGTTGTCTAACGTACTAATAAACTCTTTCGCACGCTCACAACCCTCTAGGCTGTCAGCACCCCAAAAATATACTTTAGGTATGGATAAGTTTTCGAAAATTTGTCCCCAGCCAACCACGCCACGGATATCTTGAGTCGCATGTTGTTCGTAGATTTCACTGGCGGTTTGACCAAGAACCTCTGGCTCACATCTTCTAACTGACGAAAGATACTTAACACCTGCTCCGTGTCCCCAAGCCATGGGAAAACGTTTTGAGAAACCTTCTCCTTTCACCCAGTTCGCAAACTCGTCAGTGCTTAGTTCAGAATATGTATCTGCAATAATCTGGGATAGGATGATGCTTTCTTCGTGCAGTCCGCCTTCAGCATTAATGAAACCACGCACGATGCCTCTCGTGTCGTATTCACAAATCAACGTCGATGTATCGCCTCCCCAAGAGTGCCCAAGTAGAAAGCAACCATGGATGCTCAATAAGTCGAGTGCTTTCAATATTCGATTTGCTTGAGTTTCTGTTGAGTGGGATATATTCGAAGCAGGAGAATAGCCATAACCACACAGGTCGAACATGACTAAGTTGTAATTCGGTAGCCAGTCAAACACATCGGCAAAACATAAATGCGACTCACCCAACCCATGAATCAACACCAGTGTTTCCTGAGACTCTTTGATATCAGTCGACAAGCAATAAAGCTGATCACCATCGATCTCTAACCACTTTTCTATCAACACATTATCCTCACACTTCTAATCGCAGACTTTGGATTTATCTTAACGAATCCAACACGATAAGAAAGGTTAATTTGGTTAAGTTTTATAAACTTATTGACCTTACTGTAAGGGGAAGGTTTAAGGTCAACTCACGAGCTCAATATAACTAGGAAACGATTATGGGATGTTGCAATAAAGCGCCAAAAGGTGGAGCCCCTCTTGGCTTACTTTTAAAAGTCACGCTTGGAATTGGGTTATTTGTGTTTCTGCTGGCATTGTGGCAATAGGAGAGTTATCCAGCACTAGATTTGAAGCTAAGACGTGGCGGTATATATCAGAGCAACTTGAACTCAATAAATCCAATGCTTGACCCTATACGGTAAGGTGTTTATATTGTCGCCCGCCCAACGGGGCACATCCTAAAATACACACCGGCCATCCTGCCATCATTCGTGTATTTATATTGGTGTTGTGAACTTCCATGCTAACGAAACTTCGTCCTTTTACTCGTGAATCGGGTGCACTTATGCATCTTTCGGTTCCAATCATTTTGACTCAAATAGCGACCCAAGCGATGGGATTTGTCGATACGACAATGGCTGGCCAAGTAAGCCCTGCCGACCTCGCCGCAATTGCACTCGGCACTAGCCTTTGGATTCCTGTATTGCTGCTACTGCGTGGCGTGATTATGGCGCTAACGCCTGTTGTCGCTTACCACCGTGGCGCACGTGACTTTCAAAGTATCTCTGTTGAATTCTTCCAAATGGTTTGGTTGGCATTAATTGCTAGCGTATTACTCATCGCTTACTTGGTGAGTGCGAAACCGATCTTAGAATGGATTGGGGTTGCCGCTGAGATCATCCCTATCGGCAGTGACTATGCGTTTGCCTTAGCCTTTGGTGTGCCGGGGATTGCCCTGTTCTACACCTTGAATGGTTTCTGTGAAGGTATGAACAACACCAAAGTACCAATGATCATTTCTGTGGTTGGTTTATTGGTGAATATTCCGGTCAACTACGTGCTTATCTACGGTAAATTTGGGTTCCCTGAAATGGGCGCTGTGGGTTGTGGTTGGGCGACAAGCTTGGTTTATTGGTTAATGTCAGGAATGCTGTATTCCTACATTAAAGGTCATCACCATTACAAGACCATCATCAACTTTTCAGATGCGAAGCCAAAAGCAAAAGAGATGCTTCACCTTCTAAGATTAGGTTTACCTATCGGGATGAACATTGCAGTGTGTGGCAGCATCTTTGCGGTAATCGCACTGATGATTGGTCGTATTGGCGCTGAGAACGTAGCAGCCGCACAAATTGCACTCAACATTTCGAGCCTGACTTACGTGATTCCGATGAGTATCTCTTTTGGTATTACGATTCGTGTTGGGCACGCTTTGGGTGAAAAAGATGAACTTGGCGCGATTGAGCGTAGTAAAGTCGGTATCTTAGTTGCAGCGTTAATCTCGTTGCTGTCGGTAGCAATGTTCCTACTGTTCCCTGAATTAATCATTAGGCTTTACACGACAGACCCAGTAATCAGCGCAACGGCAGCAGTGTTATTGACCTTTACTGCGATGTACCAGTTCAGCGATGCATTGCAAACGTCTGCTAACGGCGCACTTCGTGGCTATAAAGATACTAAGATCCCGATGATCTTAGCTATCGCTTCATACTGGGGCTTGGCACTACCACTTGGCATGGTGTTGGGCTTAACAGACCACATTGTTCCAGCAATGGGTGAAGAAGGCTTTTGGATTGGTATTCTAACGGGATTAAGCGTATCAGCTGCATTGATGTTGCTTCGCTTGCGATACGTAATTAAGAAGCGTAACTTGCCACCAGCAAGTGCTCCATTGGCAAACTAAGATAGACCTATAAGCTAATACAAAAAAGCGCGTTATTGCCATTTGGTAATAACGCGCTTTTTTATTGAATTCGAATAAGCTTTAATCTAAATAGAATCGTTTAGCTGCTCTGGTTAACATTCGTCGTTCACTACACGAACGGTACATTCACAGCCGCCCTCAGGACATTCGCTCCCATTCGTTCGACCAAAAGAATCATAGATAACATAACAACCCGAAGGTAAGGCATCATCAGTTATGTTATTGCTGTCAAGGTCAGCTTCACTAAATGAATGAGTGTACCCAACGACAGTGTGTCGATTTCCAACAGCCGATGTTAAATTGTCATCTTCAGATAGCGTCAGAAAATCAATCATATCAAGTCCGTCACCTTCATCCCCCTCACTTTCAGGACATAGCGTTCCCCAGTCGACCTCAACTCGGCCGATACCGAAATCGATCACATAGTTACTTTGGTCATCTGGGTTTTCTGCACTAGGGTTAAGCCCAGCAATAATGGCCTTAGAGGTTACTTGTGTGATCACCCCTTCCATCGCACCCGCAACACCTTCAAGTACCGCTTCTCTCGCTGATTCCTGAATACCAAGGAATCTTGGAGCAGCCGTTACCGCTAGTACTCCGAGTATCACGATCACGATGATTAATTCCATTAAAGTAAATCCGTTTTTCTTCATGACATCCGCATCTTTTGATAACTTAAATATTCGATAACCCAATGAATTACCTATAACTATACACCTCAAATAGGACTCATAACACTCCACGGCTATCGGTTTTTATAACGCTGGTATGTGGTATTTGTTCCCTTTAGAGGCATCAAAGATAACTGGAAGCGTTGTCACATAAGGTGTCAGCGGGTTTAAATTCGAACAAATACGTGGGGAAACTGAAAGTATCGATGGAAGAAGGTTTAATTGATTTATTTGAACTGAGGCACGCTGCGTATAACCAAAGTTAGACCATTTTTTGACTCGCACTTTGTGTCTCTCTACTTAAGAAAGCAAGAAATGAAATAGAACCCATAAAAAACGCGCTACTACCACGGGTAATAGCGCGTATCTATCAATCGTTGTACGACTATCGCAACATTAGTTCACTGCTTTCACGTAAGGAAGCACTCGGAATCCATCGCGTACTTTTTGGCTTGGAATGTAATGGCGGAAAGCTAAGTTAAACACACCAGAATCGTTCTCTGTTTTGATGTTGTTTACTGCATCATCACCACAACCAAAGCTTACTGTGTAAGTGCCGTCTGCATTTTTCTCAGCCGTGTTTGAGCTAACGTTCGCCACTTCATCAAACATGAAACCTTGCTTGTTGTAGACCGTTACCGACCAAAACGCTTGGTTTTTAGGGTCATCAAAGGTCGCCTGATGACAAGTGTCTGCTAGGAAGTTACCTGAGACTTCGTAAATATTGTCATCTAACTGCGCGCCACCCCAACCGATAGCCGCACCCACTGCGTACTTCTCTTTGGTAAACATCTCTTTTGAAGCATCTCCAGGGCTGGTAAACATACCAAACGTCGCCTGAGCACCATCGCGTTTCAGTAGTTTCGGCATTTCCATCTTAAGGTTTTTCTCTACCTCATCGAATGATTTCTCATCCACTTGCATTGCCATGAATTCGCCGTCTGCTTTTGCATCAATACTCATCTGATCTTGGATTTTATGAACTTCATCTTTGGTGAACGTCGCATCAGTACGAACGATGACATACACGTGGTCACCACTGTGAGTAGAAAGATCAAACGTACCAGAACCGTATTGCATTGGCTGAATGCGGTGGTCTTCTGTAATCACCTCCATCGACATGTATTTGCCTTCAGGAATCTCAGGCAACGTAATCGTCGCGCCTTGTGAAACGTTAATTACAGCCATTGAGTAGTAAGTGTCTCGGTTCATTCGAACCACAGGCTGTTTATCGGTTGGCGTGAGTTCGCGTTACGTTCCTCTCTTTGATTAAAACACTTAACGACACCAATAAGTTTAGATCCAGCCGAGAAAGCTGTTGTTCGATAGTCATCATAAGACATGCATCTGAGTAATATCACTCGTTAAATAATTGCACCATTGTGACTAACAAACAAGTCTCTGTTTAAACGATGGCATTTATATCCAACTAAAAAGGCGAACCCATCGGTTCGCCTTTTTGTTTAAAGATTCGTATTTATCGATTGATCGCCAAATATGAGCCAGCAGCAATCATTATTCCACCAGCACTTTGGTTTAACCTTTTATGTGCGCGTGGCGTTTTTAACAAACCTGCCATTCTGCCCGCGCCCACAGCGATAAGCATTAAGCCTGACATCAGAGCAACAGATGCTAAAGCAGAAACTAATACGATATCTTGTAAGCGCAGAACAGTCAGATCAATAAAAGTCGGCAAGAACGAAATATAAAACAGAATCACTTTAGGGTTCGATGCTGAAATCAAAAAGCCTTGCGCGAAACTCGCGAGTTCAGATTTCTGACTCTGTTTGGCCGCAAGTTCCGCAGAGCCTTGCACTTCAGGCAGGCTCTTAAACATCTTGTAGCCCAAGTAAATCAAATAAGCTGCACCAACATAGCGAATCACCTCAAACGCAATCGACCAATTCTCGGCAATCGTTGCTAGACCGAAACAGGCAAGCGCAAGGTAAATAAGATCACTGCATATCATACCTAACGAAAGCGTGACGCACTTTCGCCATCCTTGAACCATAGCACGAGCTAAAATGGCAAAGACGCCAGGCCCCGGAGTAATACCAAATACAAACATGGCAATAAAGAATGTAATCGCACTTTCTAATGACATTGGACTGTCCTTTCCTATAACCCAACATAATTGATCATGAACGTATCATGGAGCTTCGATTCTGGTAAAGAACGTTTTTTACTAAATACGATTTACACAACTCATGTATTGAATAAGTGTCGCACGTAATTTACCCACCAGACTTAATTAAACCTAAACCTAAGTACTTTTCGTTAGGGCATAAAAAAGGCGAACCTATTGGCTCGCCTTAATCATTTTGTTCGCCAGAATCGTTTAGTCGTTACGAATGGGTGATAACAACTCGGGGTTAACCACCAAGTTTCTCACACCGTGGGCGTGATCTTCGTTAAAGTCATTGCCTTCACACCAGCTACCTACTGTCGCGATATTTACTTTCGCGACTTGTGGTCTAACGCTCCATGTTACTTGGAAAGGTGAACCTTGCTCATTATAACCAGGACCCGTTGTAGAGCCTGCGTATTGGATCGCTGAGCCCGTATCTTGTGGGATGTTTGGTGCTTGGTGTAAGCCGTTCACTTTTGAATGTTTAGCGAGCGCTTCAAAGTCGGGTGCTTTGTCGTCATTCACTAATACGTAAACTTGGGTTTCTACACGCAGTTGCGGGTTGGTAATCGCATCGTTAAAACAAGCACCCAGTGTTTCACCCGGTTCAACTTGCGCCGTTGAATAAACATAGTGAACTTCAATGGTGTCACCCGAATGCAAAGAACCATGCTCGCTCGGACAAACCTTGCCCTCAAATGGTTTCAGCTCAGCAGAACTCAGCTTGCCTGTGTATTTAAAGCCACTCTGGAATCCCTTACCATCACCGTTACCAGCGTATTGAGTAAACTCTCCACCTTTATGCTCAGCATTTTTATGGAAGTGAATATTACATAAGTTCATCGCTGTTGAATCAGGGGCATCCGAGAACAGCCTAGTATTTTTACCTTCTAATGAACCCAAATCTCGTGGAGCTTGCGGTCCAAAACCTTGTCCTTGGGTATTTTCAGAAAGCTTAGCTCTTTGTTCTGCGATAACACCATCTGATACAGACTCATGGCTCGCGTCTGATGCATTTGCATGAGCTGACAACATCACCAATGCGGCACTTAAAAACACACTCTTATTCTTCATTTTTCTTCCCTAGAATATTGATAACTAAACCCAAACCGACTTAACAGCAAACATCTTACTATGCTCGTAAGTGAATATAAGACTTGTCTTTGTAAGATTAGATTTCATTACTTACTTTGGGATGAGTATTAGAACCCTTGATACATATAACAAGTCAAACAGGGTAAATTCGGCGACTCCCTTCCAGAACTAATAATTTCCTATTTTCGTTAACCCTCGCCTGACTCAGCGCTCAGATAAGTGTGCATGATTCTTAGGAACAACGGTGGCCAGATTTAGAAGATCAAAAAAGGCGAACCATCTGGCTCGCCTTCACGTTTCATTCTATCTATTAGGTTGTGGTTCTAAGTTAACGATTTAACCGTTACCGGTGGCAAATATCCCAAACGTCATGACGTTCAATGCATCTGTCACGCCCTCTAGTGATTTAATCACCGTCTTAGTCGGTTTATTATGACGAATAAAATAGCTTCCGATGCCTTTTTCACCGCCACTCTTAGCATCGCTTTCCGTTGTTTCTGTCGCTGCTACTTGAGAAGGTCCCACTGATTCTGGCTCTGCATTGGCGTGAGCTATCGTGTCTTTATTTGAATCAAGGTTAGTGAGTGGTTGATGATTAACGATTGAATCATGGGAAGAATCAACGCTGGTCTCAGCGTTTGTATCCTTTGAAGTCTCGAGATTACTCTCTCCCTCTATACTTTTCGACATAGCGTCTTCGTTGCTCAATGTCTCGTCGTCTAGCTGATGATTACTCGTTGAAGAACAGGCTGTTAAGAAGAACAGGCTAACGATGAATATGAGTAAGTTTCTCATCATAATGATAAAGCACGAATTAATAAAACATTGTTCGATTGTATTTTATTTGGCTGACGACATCCAGTGATAAGGGGAGTAAACACGAACAGTCACGGTCTTGAAGAGTAAACAAAAGCGTACGGGTTTAGTGCTTAAGAATAATAATTCGAGAGCTCAATTAGGTTGCCCGCCGCTTATCATCTGAAAGGTGGTGTCAGTTAGGCTTGGGGATTCACACGCTATAAGCTTAATCTTTACTGGAACACAGTTCAGAGATTCGGTCACACATGGCTTGGTTGACTGCGAAGTGGGTGTTGAGGAATGCTAGTTGGGCAAGTGCCGATTCAGCGGTGCGCTCGTAGCCTTGGGTAAAGGTTGGTAGCAATTGGGCAAACTTAGGGAAGCGTGCTTCTAGCCTTCTATCCGACATAAATTCATCAACGAATTCAGGCTCAGACTGTTCAGTTTGATCCACAAGATCGATCAAACGATCGAGTGCGTAAGATTGAACGAACCGACTGCCCGACAGCTTTTCGCCTCGGTTATAACGAGACATACCCACATAAAGATTGGTTAGAGCCTCACCAATGATCCAATCTTGGGAATTAGTGTCTGTCTCCCCTTTTATTGGTGAAACACAACACTGTGTATCAAATTCATGTTGCTGCCAAACAATACGCCCTTCAGCAAACGGAATGTGCGCTAACTCGTGGGGTTCAAACACTGCAAACTCACAAAAGATTCCGTCAGCGTACAGAACTTTATAGCCATCGACGGTATTTCTCACTGCGTAGTCGATTGAGTGAATATCAGATAGCCAATGCAAACTGTCTAAGAAATACTGCTTGTGCCCTGTTTGCACTATTGCGAAAAAATCGACATCTGAATACTGATCAAGTCGTTCTGTTTCAATACCTACTGAGCCCAATCCCAGCAAAGCATGAGCCTTACCCGATGCTTCCAAAGACTCCCCAATAGCATCTAAACGCTGGAGTAATTTTTCTGGTGTGTTTATGTGTCTTGTCTGTATCACTTTGTCCGTCTGCATTGCTCAATCCCTATCAAGTTGAATGCCACTCAACCTAACTGATAGTTAGAACATCTAAGAAGCTTAGTTTATAAAATGTGTGTTTTGGATAACGATCTGCGCAAGTTATTGTTTGAATTAAGGTGGGATTTAGAGGTGAGAAAGAGTGTGTACAGGCTATAAACAACACTCTTCTATCATGACTTATCTTTTTAGCAGCTCATATTTGCAACAACGTTGACGCCATGCTCACGAAGTTTGCTTTTCTTCCAAGCTCTCGCGTCTGCCGACATGTGAACAGAGACCGTAAAACCCAATTTGGCACTCATGATACCGATCGACATGCCTAGATTACCCGTGGATCCTACCGCAATGCTGTATTGTTGGAACAAGTCACGGAATTCAGGTTCGAGCAACTTACTATAGTCATCGCTCTCACACAGTAACCCGGCTTCAATCGCAAGCTTCTCGGCATGTGTTAGTACTTCATAAATACCACCACGCGCTTTGATTGAACCTGAAATCGGCAAATGGCTGTCTTTCTTCATCATCAAACGCCCTTTTATTGGCTGCTGATAATGTGCTCCCAATGCTGATTTCATAGATGGAATGTCAACAAGCTCAGACTCGATGATGCCATTGGTCGCTTGAGTTTCAGGAAACGCCTTGGCTAGATAAGGAGCAAACCTTTGCAGCCTCATGCTCGCATCGTGAATATCTTGTTCGCCTAAACCCACATAAAGCAAACCGCGCTCCAGAGTCGTCATATTTGGGTTAAACCAAACCACTTCTTCCAATGCAATCAATTGTTGAAGCAGTGGGAAGTCCGAGATGAGCTTGTCGATATTTAATACAGTCATGGGTGACTTTTCTGGCTAAGCGCGTACTGCGCAGGTTCAATCATTAGTAAACCTATTTAAACGGTATTTGTGTAATCATTCAATGATCTGTAGGCTAGCCTGTCTTCTCATAAGCAAACAGTAGAACAACCTATGAGCGCCTCTCTTCGTAATAGCATTTTCGTGATGTTAGGGATTCTATTTCTAGCACTTAACCTTCGTGGGCCTTTTACGAGCTTGGCTCCTGTGCTTTCTCAGGTTATGGAAGGCCTCAACCTTACGTCATCGGCTGCAGGCTTCTTAACAGCTTTGCCACTGTTAACTTTTGCCTTATTCTCACCATTAGTCACCAAGATATCCCAACGAATTGGTCTAGAGCCTAGCCTGTTATTAGGCTTAGTTCTGATCACTACGGGTATTACACTGCGCTCTGCTGGGTTAACCCCAACCTTGTATATCGGCACGGTGATGATCGGGCTTGGTATCGCGATTGGTAATGTGTTGTTGCCTGTAGTAGTGAAAGTTAGCTTCCCGACACGCATCGCTACTGTGACTTCTCTGTACATCTTTACGATGGGCATCGGTTCGACGTTAGGCTCAAGTTTGATGGTGCCGTTTTCAAATCTAACCTTATTTACGATCACGGGTTGGCAATTAGCGCTGTTAATGAACTTGGTATTTCCAATATTAGCTTTGATGATCTGGTTGCCTAAAATCAGAAAACGCTCATCTTCGGCCAGCAATAACAAGCAACAAGACAAACCTCTGCCGATGAAACAGATGATTAAAAGCGGCGTAGCGTGGCAAGTAACGTTAGCGCTTGGGCTTAACTCATTTACCTTCTACTCTTTGGCTGGCTGGTTGCCACAGATATTGAACGATCTTGGCTACAGCGAAATCGACGCGGGCTACATTTATGGATTTCTGCAATTTTCGACTATGGTTCCGGGGCTGCTGTTACTGCCGTTCTTAGCCAAAAGTGACAATCAACAATGGCTCATCACTCTGTGTGCATCGAGTGTATTTGTTGGATTGATTGGTCTTCTGTATTTGCCTGAGTTTGCGATCTTTTGGGTGGGACTGTTTGGATTAGCCAACTGCTCGACATTTATTATCGCGCTCTCTTTTGTTGGCTTGCGTACATCGAATAGCAGCCAAGCCGCATCATTGTCGGGTATGGCTCAGGGAATCGGTTATGCGTTGGCAGCCACTGGCCCAACGCTGGTGGGTAAGCTTCATGCTCAGACAGATTCTTGGAGTGTGCCGATTCTGTTGGTCGCATCTGTTGCCTTTGCGTGCACGATTTTCGCGGCATTGGCAGCACGAGATAAGAAAGTGAGCGTTTAGGCAAACAGAACGATTATGGTATCGCGACTTTATTTGCTCGCGACTCTATGGCTGACGACGGTTTTGATGTATTCACTTGGCGACAAACCAAATTTGCCTTTAAAGCGCTGACTAAAACGCCCTTCCGATTGGTAACCGCAAGACTGAGCCAACATCGCCACATTCTGCTGTCCGTTTTGCATCAGATAAAGCGCGTGACTCAAGCGAACTTCAGCCAGTACCTCACGATATTGCATGCCTTCCAGTTTGAGCTTCCGAATCAATGTGGCTCGGCTCATCGCAAAACGCTCCGCCACCGACTCTAATGGATGTTTCTCATCTGGTGAATGTGAAAGGTAATGGCTGAGCTTTTGGCTAAACGAGACGTTGGCACTGACAAACAATAGATGCAACACCCCTTTTTCAGCTAATTGCTGGTACAAGCCCTGCAACCAAAACTGTTGAGTCTCTTTGCTCATGCTCTGTGTATCAAAAGAGAACAGAGCATTGAGTGAGTCTTGTAAGTTTCGATCCGCTTTTACTGTAGGCAGTCCCAGATCATTCGACCGTTCCTCACTTAAATCAAGCATCGCCTGAGAAGGTTGGAATTGAAAGCTGAACACTCGCGACAAGAAGCGCCCTTTGTGGGGCATGTTCTCAAAACTTAGTGAAGCTGATGCCTCACACAACAACAGCTCAGAATGTGAGAGCTCTGCCGCTGAATCTTTCCAAAACAGGCGCTTACTGCCTGTAATAATCTGAATGATACTAGGGGATAGAATCCTCACATTACGCAGTTTTTGTAACTGCTCTGCACGAAAGATCGTCACTTGATATTGATGATTCATCTCATCCCCTTGTTTACTTATTATGTACGTGTATAAGCTTTAACGTACATAAGCTATTAACGTGTATAAGTTGCGGTCAGTTTAGCTTTGTCTAAAGCCATGCTGTTCAACGTGAATCCAACCACAGCCGACGGCGTATTTTCGTCGAGGTTAAGTTTGTCCGTTGGTAATGCCCAAACCGTGAACTGGTAACGGTGCATACCATCTTTTTCTGGAGGACAAACGCCACCGTAGCCAACTGTACCATAATCAATGCGACCTTCTTTGCCACCGACTTTAGAGATGTCGACACCGCGAGGTAGCTCGTTCACAGTTGCAGGGATATCAAACGTAACCCAATGCCAGAAGCCACTTTCAGTCGGTGCATCTGGATCATAAGCTGTGATAGCAAAGCTTTTGGTACCTGCTGGTGCATCTTTCCACATCAATTGTGGTGATTGATTATCGCCGTCACAACCCCAACTAGAGTATTCAAAAGTCTTTGCCATTGGGTGACCTTCTTGAATATCGTTGCTGGTTAATTCGAACGCATGAGCAGAGCCTGTAGCCAAAATACTGATTGCCAATACTGATTTGATGATGAGTTTCATGATGGTTCCTCTTATTAGGTATGAGCCCAGTATAGCCCCCTCATTTCGCCCAATAATGACAGTAAGTACACAATTATCTATTTTATTTCAAATAAATGATACTTACTGTATTTGTACTTTATTATTTAAAAGCATGACCCACTCGACAATTTGTTGTTAAAAGAACACTTGTTGACATTCAGGTTACAAATCGCGCCCAAAACTCTTTAGACTCGCCCCACGACTTTTAACGAGAATGATTGGATGCGCAGGTTTACATTAGCTCTTTGCTTGATCTTTTGGCTCCCAACCCTAGTCAATGCCCAAAGTTTGCAAGATAAATGGCAAACTCTGTATCAACTGAGCTGGCAATCATCCCCACTCTTAGTATCTCAACAAGAGTTGGCTCAGTATCCGAAAGTTCTGCTCCATGAAAATAGCCGCTATCCTGATTTCAACCAATTCAGTTGGGACGACATCGCAGCGTTAGCGTCAATACAAGATCACTGCCAAGCGATTGAAAGCAGTAACCCTTCATTACATGAAGCCATCGAGTTCGAGCTCGCTCTGTGTCAGCAACAAACATTAGATTCGATTTGGTTTGCAGCACACTCCAAACGTCACCCTGCCGGTGGCAGCTTTGCTGGTCGTTATTTGGCAGCTTACCCAGACGTAAGCGACCAAATACGCCCGTTTTTGAGTATTACCAACCCACTGCACCCTTTATATACCAAGCTAGAAGCACTCACGGCACAAGGCAGAGAAGCACTGCTCAATGGATACCGCGCTTGGCAACAAGACGATGTGCTTTGGTTAAGTGGCGAACAAGGCTGGAAAGCCATTCCCTTAGATGTTTGGCAACCTATTGCAGAGCAGCAAGAACTATCGTTGGCAGGTGAAACCTGTACTTTTCGTTACAGCAACGTGTGCTTAAGCGAGCCTAGCAATGACAATCTGATCATGAAAACCTTGATATTTTCATTGCTGTTAACGTTGCTTTCCGGGCTCGCTAGAGTCTTATACCTAAGAACAAAACAACGAAAAGAGAGGCAGTTCGTTTTACAGCTTCTTACTCATGAACTGCGCACGCCCATTACTAGCCTTGGCTTAACTGTTGAGATGTTCAGAAATCGCTACGATGACTTTTCGGATGAAACTCAAAGTGCAGTTTGGCGTTTAATATCTGACTATCAACGGCTCTCTCAGCTCACCGAAAACAGCAAAGTGTACCTAAGTTCGGATCAGTCAGAGCCTTTGTTGAAGCAAAACGCTTCATTAGAAGAGTGGCTCGATCATGTCTGTGAAAAGCACAATATTTCTTATCAATGTGAAGCGCGTGAAGTTGAACTGAACCTTCCCTATTACTGGCTAACCATCTGCTTGGATAATCTAATCAAGAATGCCAAACAACATGGTAAAGGTGAGGTTTTGGTAAAGGTCGAACTCGGTGACAAGCTGACGATTGAGGTACAAGACGAGGGGCACTTCCCTTCACCGATACAACGGCTCATGTCTGGTGTCACGCCAAGTGAAACGCACGAACTGGATAACATGGGCATTGGCCTGACTATTGTCGAGCACTTGATGAAGCAAGCGAATGGCCGCCTCATTATTCTTCGTAACCCAACCCGATGTATTTTGGAAATTGCTTATGAACACCCTACTGCTGATTGAAGACGACCAACTGCTTGGACAAGGCCTCGTCAGCTTCTTTGAATCCAATGGTTACCAATGCCTTTGGGCGAAGGATTCAGAGAATGCCAGTAAGAAATGGTTTCGAGCCGATCTTGTGATACTGGATCGACAGCTTGAAGATGGGGACAGCTTGCAACACCTTCCAAACTGGTTGCTCCTCAAAGCGCTGCCTGTGATTGTGTTGACCGCTAAAGTAGAAGTTCAACAACGTGTTGAAGGTTTAATGACGGGTGCCAAAGACTATGTGACTAAACCATTTTCGAACGACGAATTACTCGCTCGAGTCATTACCCAGCTACGTCCGTTAGGTGTGAGCCTCTTAACTTACGCAAATATCCAAATCAACTTGTCGGAACGGATCGCTTATCTGGATGAAAGCCCTGTAACACTAAAACCTAAAGAGTTTCAGCTATTGGTACTGTTTGTTCAGAACCAAAGTCGTGTGTTTCACCGAGATGAATTACTCAATAAGATTTGGGGATATCAGGCTTTTCCTAGTACCCGAACTATTGATAATCACATACTGCGCTTACGCCAGAAGCTGCCAACATTGAATATAGAAACACATCGTGGCGTTGGTTACCGCTTGGCCGGGGAATCATAATGAAAGTTACTTCGTTAACCGCACTGATCTACACATTGCCGCTCGCAAGTCATGCGGCATGGTTTACCGACACGCCATTGCAGCACACCTATCAATCTCTACTTGATGACCAACCTCAAGTTGCGTGGCAAGAGCTGCAAATCGCACTCGATCACAAATCACTCGATAGTGAGCTTTGGCTGCCAGTCAAACAAGAGATCCTGAGCCAGACTCAATGTGGAACCTTACTCAAACAAAGTGCTGAGCCAAAACACCACATCCAAGTCAGCTTCATTCGACGCTATGGCCTGTCGTCGCACGGTTATCAAATCAAAGTCTCTGCCGAGCAACTCAGCAAAGGCTCAGAAACTCAAACTCTTTCTTTGGTATCGCCTAAAGGTAAAGTCCTTCTCGATGGACAACTCGCTTCCAATAATGAGTATCAAGAGATTGAAACCAATGAAATGTTCATCAAACCCGAATCTGGTGTTTATCAACTAAAGATAGGTTCAAATCACTACCCTATTATTGTCGCTTTAAATAACAGTAATCGATGGCTGACGCTCGAAAGTAAACTCAGCGAACCACATATCGTGCTCTCGCCTCCAAAGGTGATCGACAACTGCCCCGACGCTAACGTGAGTTGGCAATGGTTTGATGAAAACTACAACCTGCTGGGTTACAAAGTGCCAATCAAAACAGCGCAAGCACCCGTTCCCACAGAAAGTCCACTTGGAACCAAAGCCAAGCACTTGAGTGCTTCGGTTGAAATGTTTGAATACCAAGGCGCTATTGAAGTCCAATATGTGCAGCGCGTCGCCGTGCCTTTCTAATGGAAAACCACTAAAGCCAAACAGAAAATAGAGACATATAGGTGACAAAGCACTAGCGCTACTTAGGTGTAATAACCGTACTTACCCTTTACGGAATCTAGATATGCTCAGCGTACGTCACCCACTCAATCTTTCTAATTTTGCCATTGTGGCTTTAACAACAGCTTGTCTGTTTTCATCCAACGCACAAGCGAGCCAAATAACGCTCACCAGTAACAACAATACCGTCGCTACCTCATCGAATACTTTAGAGGTCGATTGGAACGGCTTAAGCGTTAACAGTGCTGCTCTCACCGTTGATAGCCAACCACAGAAAGCGACCAATCTGGTCATTGGCTTTTCCGATAAAGCTGACTCAGCAAAAATCGCCACTTGGACCTTAGTACCCAGTGGAATAAACGTTAAGGCAGAGCTTAATCAAGACCAGCTCACTTTTCAGTTCAGCTTACCTTCAAATATACAGGTGAAACGAAACAAACCCATCGAATTGGCGTGGTTTGATCTTGCCGAACAACAAACTCAGACACTATTTCTTCCGTTTAGTGAAGGTATGCGCGTGCCTACTGACAACAAGCTTTGGGCAAGTTATCTCGTCGGTAACCATTCTGGAAGTAACACTACTCAAGACTTGAAGATGCCTTTTTGGACAGTACAGCAAAACAATCATTTCATTAGCTATCAAATGGTTAATGCAACCAACAATCAACTGCTCTTTTCAGATGCATCCTCTAATGCTTCCTCAAATACAAAAACCAAAATTGATATGAAGGCAGCACACCAATTTACGATGCTCAATCAGTCACAACCTTTTCTTGTTCGTATCACCCTCGGAGACTCGTGGTTAGATGGTGCCAAACAATACCGAGATTGGCGCATCAATAATGACCAGTCTGAAACGCTTGTAGCAAAGCAAAAGCGCAATCCAGATGTGACTAAGTTGATCGGCGCGAGCCACGTTTACCTATTTGGCAAAGACCCATTAAGCATCCAAGATGTGAGTGACTGGTGGGGATTGAAAACATGGTATCTAGAGGGCTCTAAACTCAATGTTTCTGCGGAAGCGAAAAGAGAGCTATCGTCACTCTCCAAGGGGAAAGATTGGTTCAGTCAGTACCACAAACAACTATTGTTGGACTCTATTAGCCAGTCATTGCAGGTGTTATATCCTGTTGGTAATCCGACTCTCGAAGACAACACGATTAAAGCGTAATACAAAGCAGCACAGGATAAGAAGAACTGGTTGCTAGAGCACGCTTCCCCTTACCTAAACTCGTCAGAGACTTGGGGACAAGCGCTGTCTTCAGACATGGTCGCTAATCTAAATAAGGCAGGTTTAAAAAAACTGTGGCTAGGATTCGACAATTGGATGCCAGCATTCTATCAACCTAACGCTGTGGGTCTGGCAAAACAGTCCGGATATCTGGTCGGTACTTACGATTCCTACAACACCGCAATTCCTGCGAAGCTCAATGACAACTGGCTAACCGCTCAATTACCAGAGCCGATGCGTCAAAGTTGTGCGATTGAACTAGCGGATGGGAGTTTGAAAAAAGGATTTCGTGGAAACGGCTTTTACTTAAACCCGAACTGCCATTTAGAATACGTAAAACAGCGTGCTCAAGACATTATGAGATTCGGCAACTTCAACAGCTTGTTCTTAGATGTTGATGCAACCGCCATGGCACGTGAAGATTACCGCGTCTCTATAGACAGTAATGGCAATACAAACGACGAATCAGACATGCTTTCTGCGTTCAACAACCGAATGAAGTGGCTTAGCGAGCAACCTTCGTTAGTATTAGGCTCTGAAGACGGCAACAGCCTAACAACAAAAGGCATCGCGTTTGCACACGGCTTAGAAACGGTTGGTTTTGGTTGGACAGACAAAGACATGAAAGAGAACCGCCAATCTCCCTATTACTTAGGTCGTTGGTACCCAGACCACAAGCCCGACTTCTTCTTTAAGCCGGCCGAGGTTAAAGAGCCCTATAAGTCGCTACTGTTTTCGCCTCAATATCGAATTCCACTTTACCAAGCCGTTTTCCATGATGAAGTAATCAATACGCACCATTGGCATTCAGACAGCCTCAAGTTCACTAATGTACAAGCAGAACGTGACTTAAACGCCATGCTGTACAACACACCACCGATGGTTCACTTGACCAGAGATGAAGCTTTATCAAGTTCAAGCCAGAGAATCAAAGCACTCAAACACTATCAAGATGGCTTTGAACCAATGCACGAACAGTTATGGGATAAACAGTTAGTCGATTCCGAATGGTTAGATAAGAGCGGCGATGTTCAACAAACTGAGTTCAGTGACGGGAGTAAGATCATTGCTAACTTTTCTAACAAGGCATTTCGTTACAACGGTGTCGATATTGCTGCCCTATCGGTCAAAGCTATATTGGCGAATGGGCAAGTCGTCGACTGGCAGCCCGATCATAGTTAGCTTCGATACGGTTTAGACAATAACGAATAATAGGAAGCCTAAGCACTTAACCGCTAAGGTTTTCCCCGTTACTTTTGCTTCCTATTTTGAAAGGCAGTCAGTAGATAGTCGATAAAGACCTTTTTACGTTTCGGCATCAACTGCCTGTCTGCATACACTAGGCTTACTGAAACTTCTGGCATCTCATATTCAGGTAACAGACGAATCAGCTTACCTGTCTTAAAGTGTTCCCGACAAATGAATTCAGGAAGCACCGCCAAGCCGAGCCCATCCACACACGCTGTTAGGCATGCCGTGATGGTATTCACCCGCAACTGACACGGTAGATCGATCAAAATCGACTCTCCGCCTTCTAATTGTAAATGCCACTTGGGTAGACGCGCGGCCTTGTTCACCACCTCAATCATTCTGAATGGCGGTTCAAGATCATCGGGTGAAGAGACGTCATCGAACTGCTCTAAATACTCAGGGCTGGCTGCCAATACACGCTTTGATGTTGTGAGGTAGCGAGAAACCAAGCTCGAGTCCACTAGCTCACCAATTTGTGCGTAAAGATCGATCCCCTCCGCAATGATGTCGACTTCTCGATTCGACAGTTCTAAGTTCAAAGTCACGTTTGGGTGCTCTTTTAGGAAGCTGTGGATGTATTTAGCTAATACTTGATGCCCCAATTCGACAGGCAACACAACATTTAACTGCCCTCGGATCAAATCCTGATTGGCTGAAACCTCTAGCTCAGCTTGGTTCATGATCTCTTGCATCTGCATGCTCGACTGATAAAAGCGCTCACCCTCTGGCGTTAAGACTAAACTTCGTGTCGAACGAGTGATCAACCTCACACCTAGATGCTGTTCCAGCTCGTCTAGCTTTCGGCTGACGGTCGACTTGGTCATGTTCAATGCTTCAGCTGCGTGCGTGAAACTCCCACAATCAACAACTTGTGTAAAAACAGTCACAGCATTTAAGTCCATCGTACTTCTCCCAAAGCGCCATTAGTTAGATTTTTGCAATAGTGTTTCCCTTTTTTCCTATCTTATCAATCAATCGAATTCATTTACAATTCGTTACATCTAAATAAAAACAAAATGAGAAAGAAAAAATGACAGAGAACAACAACGCTTCGCAAACAGTAAGCACAAAAAAACGTAAAAAAGCTCCGCTTATTGCTACTGCGATCATGCTGTCATTGGGTTTAGCCGGTGCTGGATACTGGTACGGCTATGGCCAGTACTTTGAATCTACCGACAATGCCTACCTACAAGGCGACATCACGAATATTAGCCCTAAGGTCTCTGGCTATATTGTTAAGTCTTATGTGAGTGATAACCAATCGGTTAAAGAAGGTGATTTGCTGGTTCAAATCGATGACCGTGATTACCAGTCAGCACTCGCTCAAGCAAACGCCCATTTAAGCGTCGTGCAATCAGACGTCAAAAATCTAGTGGCACAACAAACGTTACAACGTAGCAAGACCAATCAAGCAGAAAGCCGCGTTGATTCTGCACAAGCTGAATACGAACGCGCGATTCAACAAGTGGTACGTTCTCGTAGCTTACTAAAGCGTAACTACGCGTCTCAAGATGAAGTCGATAGCATGGTTGCACAACAAAAAGTAACTCAGGCAGATTTAGAAGAAGCAAAAGCAAACCTCGTTGCAACCAATGACCAATTAACCGTTATCGCTAGTGAGATTGAGCAAGCAAATGCATCCGTGACCGAAGCTCAAGCCCAGAGAGATCAAGCACAGCTTAACCTTGATTACACCAAAATTTACGCGCCAGCAGATGGCGTGATTGGTAAACGCAGCGTACGTGAAGGCTTGCTGATTCAAGCAGGCGCACCACTGATGAGCTTGGTACCAAACAACCAAGTGTGGATTGAAGCCAACTTCAAAGAAACACAGCTAAGTGGTATTCACAAAGGTCAGACGGTTGAAGTAGAGCTGGATGCGTTCCCGGGGCAGCCTCTTGAAGGTGTGGTAGACAGTTTCTCCCCTGCGACTGGCGCTAAATTTGCGCTCCTACCACCAGAAAACGCGACCGGTAACTTCACTAAAATCGTTCAACGTGTACCGGTTAAAATTACTATTCCAGATCAGCAAGAGTTGAAAGGTCGACTGCTTCCTGGTTTGTCTGTGGTAGCGACCATCGATAAACGAGGCTAGACCATGAGTAACGCTGGTGTTGTCACCCAAACAAATGATGATGACGAGGTTTCGAGACGCCATTGGATCGCCCTATTTGGCGGCTTGATTGGCGCGTTTATGGCGATCTTGGATATTCAGATCACCAACTCGTCTCTCAAAGATATTCAAGGTGCGCTATCAGCCACCTTGGATGAAAGCTCGTGGATCTCTACGTCTTACCTAGTCGCAGAGATGATCGCTATCCCACTCAGTGGTTGGCTTTCTAAAGCGCTCGGTAAACGCCGTTATATCACGTGGACGACAGCCATTTTCACCATTTCATCTTTGTTGTGTTCGTTCTCTTGGAACATGACCTCGATGATCGTTTTCCGCGCGATGCAAGGCTTCAGTGGTGGTGCTCTAATCCCGCTTGCTTTCTCGCTGGTGATTCAGTTATTGCCGGTCAACAAGCGTGCTGTGGGTATGGCACTGTTTGGTGTAACCGCGACCTTTGCTCCATCGATTGGCCCTACCTTTGGTGGCTGGCTGACGGAGAACTTCTCGTGGCACTATATTTTCTACATCAATATTCCGCCAGCTTTGCTTGTGATCACCATGATCCGATATGGCTTGGACGATGAAAAGCTCGACCTTGGCACGCTGAAAAAAGCCGATTGGTTTGGTATCGCGACCATGGCGTTAGGGCTCGGTTGTTTGGAAGTGGTACTAGAAGAAGGTAACCGTGAAGAGTGGTTCAGTTCGAGCTTTATCATTGGCCTAAGTATTGTGTCTGCAGTGAGTTTGGTTTACTTCGTGATAAACGAACTCCAACACAAAAAGCCGCTGGTGAATTTGCGGCTATTGCGGGATGGGCAGTTTGCTATGTCTTGTATTGCCTATTTGATTCTAGGGATGGCGCTGCTCGGCTCTATTTATGTTCTGCCGATGTATCTCACTCAAATTCAGCAATATAATGCGATGGAGATTGGTGAAGTCTTGATGTGGATGGGTTTCCCACAGTTGTTGATATTCCCAATCGTTCCTAAGCTGACGCAAATCATTAAGCCTAAGTACTTAGTGACCTTTGGTTTCGCGATGTTTGGCTTCAGTTGTTACGTGAATACACATATGACGATTGACTTTGGTGGCCAACAGTTGATCTTGTCTATGGTTCTGCGTGCTATTGGTAGCCCGTTTATTATGGTTCCGCTGTCTTTGGTTGCCATGAAGAACATCAGCAAAATGGACACGCCAGACGCATCAACGTTAACCAACGTAATGCGGAACTTAGGGGGCGCTTTCAGCATCGCGATTATCGCTACGCTATTGGATAACAAAACCCGTGAGCACTTAGCACACATCAAGGAGTCGCTACCTTCAGTGAGTCAACTCGGTTGGCAGACGCTTCAGCAACAACAAGCGTTTTTCATTCAGTCAGGAAGTGATGCCGCAACTGCGATGCAACAAGCACAAGCAAGTTTGCTCGGCACAATGCAACGTGACGCAGCCATCATGGCTTACAACGATGTGTTCTTAATGATGACGGCGTTCTTGGCTCTAGCGGCAGTATTGATTCTAAACATGCGTGATTAACGCTAGAGTTTCGGTAAATAAAACTTCAAGCAAAGAACAACATTTCGAATAAAAACTCGAACAATAAAACAGATAGGTGAGCTTATCGGCTTGCCTCTTTTTTATTTCTAAAACACGTATAACCCCACTAAAATCAGGTAAAAGTCACCTGCGTTTGAAGGCTTTCATAAATGTTATCTAATACTCTTTAATTACCAATAGTTTATTGAGTGTTTGTATGTGATATAGGCACCTTGACAATGTGCAACTTGACACCTAAATTAAAAAATAACATTTGGTATTAAGGAAAATGGATTTGACCTTACCAACAGACCTTCGAATTTTGATCGTCGACGACTCTAAAAGCGCAACAATACTTATTAAGCAGCAACTGGCTAGTTTGGGAGTTTCGCGCGACTGTATTTTTATTGCGACCGACTATCGAAAAGCCATTAAAGCGGTCGAGACACACTCTTTTCATGTACTCCTCATTGACTACCACTTAGAACAGTCTTTTACTGGCTTTGAGCTGTTGGGCATTCTGTATCGAAACCGCCTCATCGATCATACTGTGGCGACAATCTTGCTCTCTGGGGATATGCGTCAGGAAACAGTATTAACCGCCCTTTCAGGTGAAGCACACCACTTCGTTTCTAAACCGATTAATACTCAAACGTTGGGTAAAAAGATCCAAAGTGCCGTGTCCGTTTCAAAGAAACTCACCCAACTGAATGATTTGTATCCCATTGCCAGTCAAGAGAGATTAGCTCAAGCTTTGGCGATCTCCCCTAATGGTACTAGCGTTCAGTTCGAAGCGACATTGATTGAGCATTTAATTGCAGGTAAGAAATGGCAGTTACTCTCTAGCGTCATTAACAACTCCAAAACCAACATGCACCCAACCAAATTGGTGGCTGAGGCGCTGATTCTCGACAGCTTAGGCAAGCCAAATTTAGCCATAGATAAGCTCCACAATTTTCTAATAGCACAGCCACTCTCATTGAGCGTGATTGACTGCTTAAGCTGTATCTATGAAAAACATAAAATGCTGCTGCCTGCTCTTAAATTAGCGATTCGTGCATTTGAGATGACTCCCAGCATCAGCCATCGTGCAATCAGGGCCATCGACTTAGCTGAGAACGCAGATAACACACATATGATCATAAAGTTAGGTGAGATGTATGCAACCCACATTTCAGCTGCTGACATTGATGTCATCCATTCCATTGGTGCGCACTTTAATTCCTTAAAAGCAACGTATCAGCGCGAGACGCAACTAAAGTACAAACGTATTTTGCTTGAGCACGCCAACCAATTCACCGAGTTGGTAAACCTGAAACTTCCGGTAAAACAACAGCAGCAAGTTTTGGCCAGCCTTGCCCTATTTCAGAGCAGCATATTGCTCATCGAAAATAGCCCTCAGATTGCCCACAAAAAAGTGATTAGAGCTTCGACACTGTTAGCGAACAATTTCCACAGCCAACCGACTTATTTGCTCACTCAGTTATTACCCATGCTCGCCCACTTTGGTGAGTACTCTCTTTATCATTTAACAGTGGAATGTCTCAAATCTCGCGGAGAAGCCATAAATCACCAACTTGAGTCCAAAAATGTCGACCCTTCAACGTGTATAAACATTGAAAATTTGGGTTCGATCCAAGAAATAAAGGACTACATTCACAGTTACCCATATTCAGTTGCCGCCAAACTTGACTATATATACGCCGTCAATAAAGCTCATATAGATGAGAAACTTAGCGACGACTATCTAGAAGAAATCTTACAGTTAGAACTTCCTCCAAAATGGAATCAATGGATTAGTGATTCATCAAGGTATGGTTTTTCCACTAAGCCGCCTAGCCCATTTTCAACATTCAGCCGACAGGAGTCCACATGCTAGACTTTGATGCTTTAAACGCCTATTTAGACAATGACAGAGACGTCATTTACGCCGTTTTGTCTACATATCAAGAAGACCATGGCAATTCGCTACAAGAGATCGAAGAGTTGGTTCAACAACAAGATTGGGGCAAGCTTCATTTTACCGTGCACACCTTAAAAGGCATTTTAGCCAGCTTTGGTGAAGAAACGGCCACAGTTGCATTGGAAAGAGTAGAACAAAACACACTCAATAAGCTTGCGCCGCAAGATGATGATCTTTCGGTTATCTACAGCGAAATGAAGATCATTAATCAGCAAATCGATGAGGTTCTTAGCACTTATTAGTCGATAGAATTAAAACGTGCATGGCGATACTTAACAGCCGACACAGCTAAAAGAGTTGAGGTGCTTGGAAACATTGAACCTCGACTCTTGTCATTTTTCTCATCATTTCCCCTCTCAATTATAGATCTAACCCACACCTATAAATTCACACCATTTATCTAGATAAAGCAATGCATAACACATGCTTTATAAACCAGCCATCTTAATGTTTTAAATGAAAAACCAACACACTTGATGAGATGCAAAATAGTTAAATATTTGTAGATCTTTTTGTGACATAAACATACGAAATTGCATTTTATTTATTGGTAAAGAAGAAACTGTTATCTACACTATAATGAAACCAAGCGTTAATCACTTGGTGGCATAATAATAAAATAAAAAATAAAACGTTCAGTCGGCTAAAAAAGGACAAGGAAATGAACAATGACAGTTTTTCTGCGTTTCAGGGGCTCACGGATGACACACCCATTAAAGAATCATTTTCTACCACTGCAGAGCCTTATGCTCACTATCTAAAGGATATTGTGGGGATTGAACTGCTGTCGCGTGAAGATGAGGTGTATTACGCAAAGTTGAATCGCGCTGGTGACAAGCAAGCACGTGACATCATGATCGAATCAAACCTGCGACTTGTTGTAAAAATCGCAAAGAGTTACCTAAAACGTAAAGGCAACAACTTCACGCTGCTCGACCTGATCGAGGAAGGCAACATTGGCTTGATTAAGGCCATCGACAAATACGATCCAGAACCAGGCTATCGTTTTTCAACCTATGCTGTTTGGTGGATCCGCGAAAACATTGAAGCCGCACTCATGAACACGGGTCGAACCGTTCGATTGCCAGCCCACGTGTGTAAAGAAATAAACAGCCTCGCCTCAAAAAAGCTCGATGCAAGCAAAAAAATGAGTAAAGAGGTTTCAATTTCTGAGCTATCAGACAGTTCAGGTGTAAAGGCCGAACGCGTCGATCAACTGGTGGCGTTAAGCGGGTTTATTGACGTGACGACAACGGTTGGAACTAGCCATGCGCCTATGGTGCTTGATCAATGCGAAAGTGAATATATCCCAGACCCTCAACAAGATTGTGAGGATCAATCCTTTACCCAAGCTCTAGAACAAATCATCTATACACTTCCTCCAAAATTACAAAAGGTGCTCATCCACCGTTTTGGTTTCTTTGATAACAAGGTGAAAACGCTGTCTGAGGTCGGACAAATGTTGGATGTGAATGTTTCTAATGAACGTGTTAGACAAATGCAGAAAGAAGCGGTCGAAAGAATTCAAAAACGACTCAAATTTGATGGTTGGGTGTAAGTCGTAACCCAGTTGAGAATTAGTTGAAAATAACGTTAAGCCAAAACAAAGACCTTTAGGGTGAGCCTCCAAGCTTGCCCTTTTTGTTTGCTGATTCGTTAGAAAAATAAAAAGATCGTAAGCACACGAACCCTAAGTCGCTAATGCCTAATGAAAAATGACAAATGCCACGCCATTAACTTACCTTAAAGAAGTGACTCGCTCACTGCGCAAAATGAGATAATTGATATAAGTGGTTTCAAGACAATCTTGTTCCCACACTGATAAAATCCGTTTAGCCGCAAAATAATAATCTTTGTTTCTCAACAACATCCCAACGGTGCGGCTAAGCTTTTCAAATCGAACGTGATCGCTCGCAGAGATGTAGTCATCTTCACTTTCAATAATGGGCGCTAAACCATCAGCAAACCAATTATTCAATATTTCTCGCATCTCTAATTCGGACTCAGGCACATCCACACTCGACAACTCTCGATGTTGAGGTGGTGGCACTATGTACTTCGACGCTTGCGGTGAACTGACATAACGATACATGTCGTCCCTCCTGTCTAACGGACCCTTCTAATAATTAAGGACATATTTACCTGTTCTCAAGTTTATTTAGCGAAACAAAAAAATAAATAAAAAAAAGCCATGTATCAATAACTCTACATGGCTTTAATGAGGGCAACTTTACGCTGCCCTATCTGCTTGTCGGTTCAGACTAAAACTAAGCCCTCTCGATTAAATCGAGCTTTGGTCGAAGTCGTTGCCTTGATCGGTTCCAGTTTGAGAATCTGAATCGAAGCTTCCAGAGTCGTCCGTGAAGTCAACACCTTGATCTTGACCACCTGAACTTGTCCAGTCGCTGCCACCAGATTCCATACCCGCCATGTCTGGTTGCTGCTCTTGAGTAGAACCTTGCATGGTGTATTGATCATCGACCTCAACCTCAACAGAACCGCTAGCACCGTCTATTGAACTACCCAATTCGTCGTAACCTTGGAATTGGATCTCGCTAGTCCCTTCGTAACCTTCTGGAAGTTCAACGGATACAGGCTGCTCTAGGTTGCCACTGATTGTGAAGCTACCATCACCGTTATCCAGTGCGTTGCTCACAGTAGCGCCCTCAGGTAGACCAGACATATCAGCGTAATCAACCGATTCGTTACCACTTACCTCATCTGGAATCGAGATAGAGATGGTATCACCCGGTGCCGCGGTTACATCTGCTGTACTATCTTCAGTTTCAGCATCTTGAGCTTGGTCATCAGCTTGTTGAGCCACTTCCACTTGTTGCTCTTCTGTTGCTTGAGCAGCTTGGACTTGTGGTTCATCACTTTGTATTGAATCATCTTCAACTTGGATGCTTAAGCTATGACTTGATACTTCACCGCCGTCGTTAACTTCAACATTCATCGCTAAGTTGCCATCGAAGTCTTCGTTCGGCCAGTAAGTCCACTCACCTTCACCTGATTCGGCAAAGAAGCCAGCATCGTTCGCGTCTGCAACATCAACAACTTGTGCAGAATCACTCACGCCCAACTCATCCACCAGCTGTGCATCCGTGATAGTTAGTGAACCATCATCAGCTAAGGCATAACCTTCACTCGCCGCTGCTTCATCACCACCTTGGATATCCACATTGAAGAAGCTTTCGATACGATTTTCGCCATCGGTCGCGATAAACCCAACTTGAACATCGCCGGTGTAGTCTTCAGCAGGTGTGAATTGATAGTTACCTTGGTTATCGCTCTCAATTACGCCCTGACCTTCCATCAAGCTTACTGACTCAATGCTCAAGCTATCGCCTTCTGCATCGCTCAGGTTCGCTAACATGTCTTCATCAGTGAACGACAAGGTTGCATCCGCTGCGATTTCCGTCGTCGTGATGCTGTTAACTTCTGGTGCTGCATTCTCTTGCGAGTCGCCTTCTTTCACGACCACGCCAGTTTGCTCATCATGAAGCACGCCATCTTTATCAACCACGTAAGCTATGTCTGCTTCGCCAGTAAAGCCTGGTGCTGGTGTGAACGTCCAAGTGCCATCGCCATTATCGACAATCTCACCTTGGCTGCGGTCGGCAAGATGAACCAGTTTCACTTCATCATCGCTGTCAGCATCCACATTCTCAGCCAAACCGATTAGGTCGTCCGCCGTTAGGATGATGGAATCACCCGCTACGGTTTCGAAATCACCAGAATCGATGCCATCTTCAAACGCTTCCGGCTCATCTCCGTAATCAACCGTTGTTGCGCTAACCGTTACGAAGAACTCACCATGGAAGTCTTCAGGAGGCGTCATTTGAATGTTTGAGATATCCCAATCGAACAGGTCTATGTATTGACCCGGCTCGGTGATCATCACGGTATTCACACCATCTGTTACCTCGAATCCAACAGGGAAACCTGTCATCACCAAGTTACTTAGTGTTTCTGAATCATCGACTAGGCCAACGTTCAGTCCTAAGTGACCCGTTTCATCCTCACCGAACACCAATGGACCGTCATGGTCAGTTGAAATAACCGCGCCATCTGCGACAGGACGTACGAACACAGGAACATCGAGAACCGTTTCAAACTCACCGTCACTCACGACAACTTGCAGGTCAGAAACGCCTGCGAAGTCGCCTGTTGGTGTGAATGTCCAAGTACCATCACCGTTGTCTGTTACTTCTCCGCCATCTTCACCGTCTGCGGTGATAATGCGAGAAACAACAAGGTCCGCGGTATCAATGTCACCGAACAAGTTCATCAAGTCGCCAGCATCGAAGGTGAACGCGCCATCTTCGTCTGTGGTCATCATTGCGTTGCCGACATTGAATGGTGCGTCGTTAACCGGAATGACATCCACATTCAGCGAGCCATCAACCACTTCTTCACCGTCAGTAGCTTGATAACCGAGTTCTACTAAGCCATTAAAGTCTTGAGTAGTCACTAAGTGATACATGCCGTCTGGTTGCTGAGTTAAGGTCGCATTCGCTGGTGCTCGTACTGTGATGCTCTCAATGCTGATCTCGTCGCCATCAAGGTCTGTCACTTGACCCGCGATGTAAGCAGGGTCAATCACCATGACCACATCTTCTTCGCCTTGCATCTCAATGGTTGGCGCTTCAGGTGCATCATTCACTGGCGTAACATCGATGTTGCCGTCGACTGAAATTGTCTCTTGGCCATCGCTAACGTTAAACGTCATTGGCACATCGCCATTGAAGTTTTCGTTTGGTGTAAATGACCAAGTACCATCTTCGTTATCTAGCAACTCACCCAAGCTAGGGTCGATTTGTAGACCAGAAGCCGACAGCTCGTCTGCGGTGTTATCGATGTCGGTAGCTTGAGCTAACAACATGTCTTGTGTGATAAGAATGGTGCTGTCTTCGGCTGTGGTTAGTTTCACATCCTCAGATTCAGGTCCATCGTTCACAGCCAGAACTTCGATACCTGCCGTTGTTGTTGCCGTTGCACCGTCATCATCGGTCACGACCACATCTAGGCTGATATCACCATTAAAGTTCTCGTTTGGCGTGAAGGTCACAGACCCATTATCGTTTTGAACCAAGGTGCCGTCAGAGCCTGAGTAAGTCACGCTTTCAAGTGACACTTCACCATCAACGTCAGAGCTATTAGCAATTAACTGCTCAGGGCTGATTGTGATGGTGCCATCTTCGTTCATTTGGTAAGACGTAGAACCCGCTACCGGCGCATCGTTAACATCCGTTACCGTCACACCAATATTGGCATCGACTGTCTCAGTGCCATCAGTCACTGTGAAGCCTAGGTTGACATCGCCATTGAAGTTCTCGTTCGGAGCAAAGCTATAAGTGCCGTCACCGTTATCAGTGAACACACCCTCTGCGCCCGTGTAAGACACATCCGTGATAGAAAGGTCATCACCATCAATATCCGCAGCACCTGCTAATAGGTCAGCGTCAGTGAAGGTTAGCGTTCCATCTTCCTCAACAGTAAAGTTTTGGTCTTCTGCTGTTGGTAGGTCATTGACTGGATTAACGGTTAGGTCGACGCCAGCTTGAACAGTTTCAAGGCCATCTGACACATCGAAGCTCAAATCAATGTCACCGTTGAAATCAGCATCCGGCATGATAGTAAATGAACCATCTTCGTTCGCTGTTACAGTCGCATTGTCACCTGCAGATAGATTGCTTGCGGTTAGTGCATCACCATCAACATCCGATGCGTTAGCCAGCAACTGCTCTTGAGATAGCGTAATTGAACCATCTTCATCAACCGAGTAAGCCAGGTTTCCAGCCACTGGTGCGTCGTTAACTGCAATAACTTCAATACCAGCGGTGGTTTGAGCGGTAGCACCGTCGTCATCAATAACCGTCACATCAAGGTTGATGTCGCCGTTAAAGTTTTCGTTTGGTGCGAACGTTACCGAACCATCTTCATTTTGAACCAAGATACCGTCTGTACCTGAGTAGCTCACGCTATCAAGAGACACTTCCCCGTCCACATCGGAGCTATTAGCAATCAACTGCTCAGGGCTCAATGTGATGGTGCCATCTTCGTTCATTTGGTAAGACGTTGCGCCTGCCACAGGTGCATCGTTAACGTCTGTTACCGTTACGTCGATGTTTGCATCGACTGTCTCAGTGCCGTCAGATACTGAGAAGTCCAGACTTACGTCACCATTGAAGTTCTCGTTCGGTGCAAAGGTGTAAGTGCCATCGCCATTGTCAGTGAACACACCTTCTGCGCCAGTGTAAGACACATCAGCAACTGAAAGTTCGTCACCATCAATATCAGAGGCACCCGCTAGCAGTTGCTCGTCTGTAAAGGTAAGTGAACCATCTTCTTCAATGGTGTAAGCGACATCTTCTACAACCGCGATGTCATTCACTGGATTCACAGTAAGGTCGGCCGTTGCCACAACCGTTTCAGTACCATCAGAAAGGTCGAAGCTTAGGTCGATATCGCCATTGAAGTTCGCATCTGGCGTTACCGTAAAGGTGCCATCGCCATTATCAACAACGGTTGCATTATCGCCTGCGCTTAAGTTGCTTGCGGTCAGATCATCGCCATCCACATCAGATGCTTGAGACAGCAACTGCTCTTGAGTCAGAGTAATCGAACCATCTTCATCAATGCTGTATGCCAAGTCACCCGATACTGGTGGATCATTAATTGGAAGAACATCAATACTTGCGCTGGTGGCTACTGTCGCACCGTCTTCATCTGTCACCACTACATCGAGGCTAACATCGCCATCGAAGTTTGCGTTCGGTGCAAAGCTGAATGTGCCGTTGCCGTTGTCAGTAAAGATACCGTCAGCGCCTGTGTAAGTAACACTATCAATCGCCACTTCACCTTCAATATCAGAAGAGTTCGCCAACAGTTGCTCTGCACTGATGGTGATAACTTCATCTTCGTTGACTGAGTAGCTGGTTGAGCCTGCGATTGGCGGATCGTTCACCTCAAGTACGGTGATTCCCGCGGTGGTCGCTTCTGTTGCCCCTTCTTCATCGGTAACAACAACCGCTAAGCTCACATCACCATTGAAGTTCTCGTTTGGCGAGAAGGTGTAAGTGCCGTCACCGTTGTCTTCGAACACACCGTCACTGCCAGTGTAAGTCACGCTATCAATCGCAACCTCACCTTCAATATCTGAAGAGTTGGCTAATAGCTGTTCGTTACTGATCGTGATTGAGTTGTCTTCATGCACAGTGTAAGACGTGCTACCCGCCACTGGTGGATCGTTCTCAGGCGTCACGCTCACATCAATGTTGGCTTGAACCGTATCCGTGCCATCTGACACATCAAAGCTGAAGTTCACATCACCATTGAAGTTCTCGTTTGGCGCAAAGCTGTAGCTTCCGTCACCATTGTCGGTAAGCACACCATCAGCACCAGTGTATGTCACACCTTCGACTGTTAGGTCATCACCTTCAACATCCGTCGCACCCGTTAACAGGTCAGCGTCAGTGAAGTTAAGAACCCCATCTTCACCAATAGTGAATGCTTGGTCTTGTGGCTCTGGCGCATCATTGACAGGTGTTACCGTCAAGTCTAGGCCAGCCGCGACCATGTCTTCTCCATCGGTTACATCGTAACTAAATTCGATATTACCGTTGAAGTTTTCACTCGGTGTAATGGTGAAACTGCCATCGTCGTTCATTTGAACGGTCGCATTTTCATCATTGGTAGTTAGGTTGATTGCTGATAAATCATCACCATCAATGTCAACAGCGTGCTCTAGCAACTGCTCTTGAGTTAGCGTGATGCTGTTGTCTTCGGCTGTCACAGCACTGATTTCACCATCAACTTCTGGAGCATCATTCGCTGGCGAGATATGAATCGTCACATCTTGGGTTGCCGTCGCGGTGGTGCCCGTATCAACATCAGTCGATGTCGCATTTACAGTTAGAACCACATCACCATTGAAGTCACCTGAAGGGATAAACTCTAGCCCTTCTAGCTCGCCTGGTTGCAATGACCATGTGCCATCACCGTTATCGGTACCTGCAGAAAGCGAGCTGCCTTCCGGCACATCTTCAATCAAAATAGCAAGGTTTTCTGAACCATCGGTATCAGTAAGCGCCGCATCAATATTAAGTGGTACAGGTGTATCTTCGGTACCAATGATTTGGTAATCCGCGTCAGACACTGTGATTTCAATGTTATCTATGCCAAACGACTCATCACTCACACCTTGGTTCAAGGTTGAACCGAAGCCTAACTCAAGTTGACCATCTTCGACTGGTACCGTTAGGTTGATTTGGTGTGCTTGGTCGTTCCAACCACTGAAGCCTTCACCTTGCGACACGCCGTGAACGACTTCACCCACTTCATTGCCCGCTGAATCGTACAACGTTGTCGTGCCATCTTGAGTTTGGAATGCCGAGTTGTCTAACGAAGTAAGCTCTTCGCCACCGACAAAGATTTGGAACGACTCACCATCCCAAGAGTCGATTTCGTAGAAGTTGAACGAGATATTAACTTCGCTCACATCACTTGGAATGTCGTAAGTTTTGCTTACGGCCTCCTCGCCACCAGTGCCACCAATACGACCTAGCATGTCGCCAGATTCGAAGCCTTGTGAGCTTTCAGTGCCTGTATTCCAGCCATTTGAGCCAGACTCGAAGTTGTCTGAAGCAATCACTAGGTCAGAAGCAATCGACAGCTCTGGCATATCAACCACAGATTGAACATCAATCGTCGCTTCTGCTGGTACTGTCGCGGTACCGTCATTCACGTCGAACGTCACATTCACATTGCCGTCGAAGTTTTCATTCGGTGCGAATGTGTAAGTGCCGTCGCCGTTATCAACCAAAGTACCGCTATCTGAAGCCACATTTTCAACCGATAGGTTATCACCATCAATGTCGCCCGCATTTTGCAGCAGTTGTTCTTCTGTGAAGGTAAAGCTGGTGTCTTCTTGAGTCACAAATTGTGGCTCACCGACTGTTGGCAGGTCATTAACTGGGTTAACCGTTAGGTCAGCCGTTGCTTGAAGCGTCGCATCGCCATCGGTAATGTCGAAGTTCAAATCAATGTCGCCATTGAAGTTAGCATCTGGCGTGATAGTGAAACTACCATCATCGTTTGCTGTAACTGTCGCATCACCACCAACGGTTAGGTTAGCCGCTGTTAAGTCATCGCCATCAACATCACTCGCTTGAGCAAGTAATTGCTCTTGGCTCAAGGTAATTGAGCCATCTTCGTCCACGCTGTACGCCAAGTCGCCCGATACCGGAGCATCGTTAACAGGCAGAACATCAATGCTTGCGTTGGTCGCTACGGTTGCGCCTTCTTCATCAGTAACGACAACATCAAGGCTTACGTCGCCATCGAAGTTAGCGTTAGGTGCGAAGCTGAATGTTCCGTCACCATTGTCGGTAAATATACCATCTGAGCCTGTGTAGTTAACGCTATCAATCGCCACTTCACCTTCGATATCAGAAGCGTTCGCCAACAGTTGCTCTGAACTGATGGTGATAACTTCGTCCTCGTTGACTGAGTAGCTCGTTGAGCCTGCGATTGGTGGATCGTTCACCTCAAGTACAGTAATACCCGCGGTGGTCGCTTCAGTTGCGCCCTCTTCATCAGTTACGACAACATCAAGGCTAACTTCGCCGTTGAAGTTTTCGTTTGGTGAGAAGGTGTAAGTACCGTCACCGTTGTCTTCAAAGACACCGTCAGCGCCAGTGTAAGTCACGCTATCGACTGCCACATCACCTTCAATGTCAGAAGAGTTAGCAAGTAACTGTTCGTCACTGATGGTAATTGAGTTGTCTTCATGAACGGTGTAAGACGTGCTACCTGCAACCGGTGGATCGTTCTCTGGTGTCACGCTGACATCAATGTTGGCTTGAACTGTATCCGTGCCATCTGACACATCAAAACTGAAGTTCACATCACCATTGAAGTTCTCGTTTGGCGCAAAGCTGTAGCTTCCATCGCCATTATCAGTAAGAACACCATCCGCACCTGTGTAAGTAACGCCTTCAACCGACAGGTCATCCCCATCAATGTCAGTCGCACCTGTCAGCAAGTCTTCATCAGTGAAGTTCAAGATGCCGTCTTCGCCGATGCTGAACGTTTGATCTTGTGGTTGTGGAAGGTCATTGACTGGGTTAACGGTTAGGTCAGCCGTCGCAACCAGCGTATCTGTACCATCGCTAATGTCGAACGTTAGGTCAATGTCACCATTGAAGTTCGCATCTGGCGTAATGGTAAAGCTGCCGTCATCGTTAGCAACAACCGTCGCGTCTCCATCAACAATCAAGTTAGAAGCAGTAAGGTCGTCGCCATCTACATCACTCGCTTGAGAAAGAAGCTGCTCTTGGCTCAAGGTAATCGAACCGTCTTCCTCAACACTGTATGCAAGGTCGCCTGATACTGGTACATCGTTGATTGGTAATACATCAACCGTAATAAACGTATCAACCTGAGCGCCGTCTTCATCTTGAATGGTTACATCCAATTGAACTTGGCCGTTGAAGTTTTCATTCGGAGCGAAGCTACATGTACCGTCACCATTGATTGAGAAGATACCGTCTGGGCCATCGTAGTTGATCTCAACAAGCTCAACATCACCTTCAATATCAGAAGCGTTCAACAGAACTTGAGACTCATTGAAAGTCAGTACTGAATCTTCATCGATGGTGTATGACGTAGGGCCAGCAACTGGCGGATCGTTCACCTCAAGGACAGTAATACCCGCCGTTGTTGCTTCAGTCGCTCCATCTTCATCCGTCACGACAACATCTAGGCTAACTTCGCCATTAAAGTTCTCGTTTGGCGAGAAGGTGTATGTACCGTCACCGTTGATTTCCAGAACACCGTCGCTACCACTGTAACTCACGTTATCAATTGCGACTTCGCCTTCGATATCCGAAGAGTTCGCTAGCAGTTGTTCGTTGCTGATTGTAATAGAGTTGTCTTCATGAACCGTGTAAGACGTACTACCCGCAACCGGAGGATCATTCTCTGGCGTCACGCTCACATCAATGTTAGCGGTTACCGTATCGGTACCATCTGATACATTGAACGAGAAGTTCACATCGCCATTGAAGTTTTCGTTTGGCGCGAAACTGTAGGTGCCATCGCCATTATCGGTTAGGACACCATCTGCGCCAGTGTAAGTTAAACCTTCAACACTTAGGTCGTCCCCTTCAATGTCCGTTACACCTGTTAATAGGTCTTGGTCATTGAACGTTAACACGCCATCTTCGCCGACTGTGAATGCGTGGTCTTGTGCTTCTGGACCGTCATTTACTGGTGAAACTGTTAACTCAAGGTTGGTAGAGACAACATCATCACCATCAGACACATCAAACGTAAAGCTCACATCGCCATTGAAATCAGCATCTGGCGTTAATGTGTACGTACCATCACCGTTATCGGTAATCGTAACGCTCTCATCATCGGTTGCTAAATTCAGAGCCGTCAACTGATCGCCATCTAAATCACGCGCATTAGCCAATAAGTCTTCTTGCGTAATGATGATTGAACCATCTTCTTCAACAGTTGCAGAAACCGGAAGTGCTTCAGGTGCGTGCTCAATGTGCGCGCCTGTCGCGTTAATGTAGATGGTTTGAGATACCGTTTCAGAATCATCATTCGATAACTCTGTCGCAGTTGCGGTTACATGAACTTCAAGCTGCTCATTGAAGTCTTCTGGTAACTGGATTTGTAACGCATTTTCGATAGCCGTTGTTGGTAAGTTCACCGTACCATCAGGGCCAACCGTTACTTCACCGCTGTAGATTTGGCTGTTCACTTCACCGACATCGATTGTGAAGTTGAAGTCAGAATAGTCAGCATCACCGCCGCCATACAAATCTTCAAATCCGTAAACCAGCTCGCCGTCTTCATTAACCGTAGTACGAGTATGTTCGATACCATCTTGGTTTAGCTGAGAGCTTGAACCACCATGGAAGATCGCGTCACCATTTTGGCCTTGAATCACTGTCTCGGTTCCATCAGCAGCCACAAAGACAAGTTGAGGATCAACCGTATCCATGTTCGCAGGCGAACCATCCTCAGCACGGAACTCGTACTGACCGTCTTGCATCGCATCAAAGTCGTTGTGCTGATGTCCGTTTGGAATTAAGAACAGGTTAAAGCTTTCGCCTTCCTCGACTTGGAAGCTGAATTGATCTTGCCCTGGAACAAGGTCGCCGCCACCACCAACTTGTGATGCGTTTTCGTAAACAACTTCAACACCTGTGATGTTGCCGTCTTCGTCTACTTTGTAGTAACCCGCAGCGTTTTGGTAGCCAGCCGTCTCACCTTCAAACGTTACTGTGATTTCAGTGTCGTTGTAACTGGTGATACCGTTCTCTTGGTCATTCAGAACGCCTTCGTTATCGTATTGAATAACCGAACCTTCTGGCACACCATCTACTGTAACAGTGAGTGTTTCAGACAAGTCTTGGTCGACAAGTGCCGCAGCAATGTTCAGTTCAACAATACCGCCTGGCTCAACCAAAATCGCCTGGTCGTCGACGTTAACACCATCACCATCCGTGATAACTAAGTCAGGCGCATCAGCAACTGCTTCAATGTGAACATTAATGTCTTGTTCAACTTCATCCGTACCGTCTGTCACAGTAAAGCTGAACTGCAGATCACCACTGAAGTGCTCTTCAGGAACGAAGCTGAACGTGCCATCGCCGTTGTCGGTTACTGTGCCTTCATCACCAGAGTAATTGATGCTGGTAACGCTTAGGTCATCGCCATCAATATCAATTGCAGCACTCAATAGATCTTCTTGAGTGAACAGGATGCTGCCATCCTCTTCGATGTGGTACATTCCTGGAGCAACAATTGGAATGTCATTCACCGGATTAACGGTCAATGTCATATCATTAGACGTGCTCAGCTCACCGTCGCTCACCTCATAAGTGAATGCAATATCGCCATTGAAGTTCTCTGAAGGTGTCACTGTGTACGTGCCATCACCATTGTCTACAATGCTGGCATTTGGATCGTTAGTTTCAAGCGCGCTTGCAAACAACTCATCGCCATCTTGGTCGCTCGCGTTCTCCAACAACATTTCTTGTGTAACGAGGATTGAACCATCTTCGTCGACATCTGCCACCATTGGCGTCGCTTCTGGCGCATCGTTGACGAACTCAACTTTTAGGTCGATGTTTGCGGCAACCACATCAGTGCCATCGCTCACATCAAACGCTAAGTCAACGTTACCGAAGAAGCCCTGCTCTGGTGTTAATGTGTATGTTCCATCGCCATTGTCTGTGACTTCTACCGTGTCGCTTGCACTCGTCACATTCACAACTGACAGTTCGTCGCCTTCAATGTCTGTCGCTTGTGCTAATAGTTCAGCTTCGGTAATGGTAATCGCTTGACCGTCTTCCGTAGTGAAAGACATGTCAGGCACGTCTGGAGCATCGTTGATAGGGTTTACGGTTAGGTTGAGGTCAGCCGCAACAGTTTCGATCGCGTCAGTGACATCATAAGTAAACTCAATCTCACCAAAGAAATCTGCACTTGGTGTAATAGTGAAGCTACCGTCTGGGTTTTCTACAACAACCGCATTTGGATCGTTGGTCGCTAAGTTAACGGCTTCAAGGTTGTCGCCATCGACATCCGTCGCATTCGCTAACAGATCCTCTTGAGTGATAGTGATTGAACCATCTTCATCAACAGCGGCTTCAATTGGACCACCAACCTCTGGGCCTTCATTGACAATTTCAACGTCAACTCTTGCTGTACTTGGTGCGCTTGCTTGGCCATCACTGATATCGAAAGTCAGATTCACTTCACCGTAGAAGTCTTCTGCAGGTTCGAAGGTAAAGGTATTATCACCGTTATCCGTTAACGTACCTTGCGTTTGGTCTGCAAGTAATAGGTTTTCGACATGAAGAATGTCGCCATCAACATCGGTAGCACCAGACAATAGGTCTTTCGCTTCGATGATCATGGAGCCGTTTTCAAGCATTTGGGTGTGCAATGGTTCACCCGGAACCGGCACATCATTGACTGGTACGACCGTTAGGTCTAGATGCGTTGCAACTTCATCAGTTCCATCAAACACCTTGTAGTCGATGTCGATTTCACCATTGAAGTTTTCATTCGGCATGAAGGTAAACGTACCATCGCCGTTATCAACTAGCTCACCGTTATCACCACCGTAAGTGATGTCAGAAATAGACAGCGTATCGCCTTCCACATCTGTGGTGTTCGCTAGCAAGTCATCTGCACTGAACGTGATACCTTCATCTTCATCTGTCGATAGAACAATCGGGCCAGAAACGATTGGCGCATCATTTACTGATTCGAAATTGATATTGATGATATTGCTGTCTGTCAGCTCACCATCGGTAACTTGGTAACCAAGTTCGATTTCACCATGGAAGTTTTCATCCGGTGTTACCGTCCAAGTGCCATCACCATTATCGGTGAGTGTTGCATGCTCTGAGTTTTCACCCACTAGCTCTAGATTTTCAATATCAAGGTCGTCGCCATCAATATCAGATGCTTGCGCCAGTAGTTGCTCTTCGGTAATCACAACCGAAGCAAACTGGGCAGAACCATCGGTATCGACAGTAATATTCGGAAGATCAGCCGTTAACTCGATTTCGTTGTCACCCGCATGGATATTCAACTCAACCGTTTCAGTAATCTCTGAGCCATCTACACCAATCGATGTAAACACCGCTTCATCATGACAAGTTTGTGACACTGTCATGTTTTGAACGACGTAAGTACCATTACCTTGCACGGTACCAAGCTCAAAGTAGGACACTGGTTGATCAACCGTTAGCGTGTAATCTGTCTCGAAAGTACCACGGTCTTCTTTGTGGTAAGTCATCGAGTCAATTAGGTCGCCATCCTCATTGAACGCTTTGATTTCTACTTCTGTAAAGTGACGAGACTCTTCCATGAACCAGCCACCCAAACCATCTAGGTGGAAACTGATTTCATTGATGTCTTGACCTTCAACTGAAACCGTCAGTTTCTCATCACCACTTAAGCCTTGGCGGTCAGTATCACCGATACCATGACCAATGTGGGTGTTGCCATTCCAGGCACCAAGAGGGTCATCGTTACTTTGAACAGTTACCGTTAAGTCACCATCTGAGAACTCACGCGTATAAGGGTCAACTTCTGTACCCCAATCATCCACACTCGCGTTATCGTCAAACGTACCGATTTGTGTGGTGTGTGTACCTTCAGCAAGAGCATCTTCACTTGGAACAAAGCGCACTTCGGTATCTGCAGGAACTTCTTGTCCTACTTCCAGTACCACCCATTCGTCATTCACATTTGCTTCAATGATGCCGTTTTCTGGCGCTTGGTCTAAACGTAGTGCTGGTTCTTCACGAAGTGTCACACCAACTGTTTGGTCTTCTTGCGCTTGGATGAAGATTTCATCGCCCGCTTCTGGCGCATCGTTGACAGGGTTAACCGTCAAGTCGAGTGTCGTCAGAACTTCATTCTCACCATCACTGATGCTGTATGTGAAGTCCAACTCGCCATTGAAGTTTTCTGTGTGCGTAATAGTGAATGAACCATCGTCATTAGTAACAATTGTCGCATCTGGATCGTTGGTTTGTAGGTTAGATGCCGTTAACTCATCACCTTCAACATCGGTCGCATTAGCGAGTAACTGCTCTTGAGTAATGGTGATTGAATTATCTTCATCGACTTCAGCCTGAATGCCCGAAGTTTCAGGTCCGTCATTCACAGCGATAACATCGATGCCAGCGGTTGTGGTTGCGGTTGCACCGTCTTCGTCAACGACAACAACGTCTAGTGAAATATCACCATCGAAGTTTTCATTTGGCGTAAAGGTGTAAGTACCATTGCCATTATCAACAAAAGAGCCGTCATCACCGGAGTACGATACTCCAGACAGTGAAACATCACCTTCTACATCGGAAGAGTTTGCCAATAATTGCTCATCACTGATCGTGATTTGGCCATCTTCTTGAACTGTGTACGATGTTGAGCCCGCTACTGGTGGGTCATTCTCAGGCGTTACGCTGACATCAATAACAGCTGATGTTGAATCAGTACCGTCAGAGACATCGAATGAGAATTGAACATCACCATTGAAGTTCTCGTTTGGAGCAAAGCTATATGTGCCGTCGCCATTATCGCTAAGAACACCATCTGCACCAGTGTAGAGCACGTTTTCAATCGACAGTTCATCACCATCAATATCCGACGCACCTGCAAGCAGGTCAGCATCGGTGAAGAGTAACGTACCGTCTTCTTCAATCGTGAACTGTTGATCTTGCGCTTGTGGCAAGTCATTAACCGGATTCACGGTAATGTCTAGGCCAACTTGAACTGAACCACCATCGTTATCGATGATATCGAAGTTCAGATCTAGGTCACCGTTGTAATCTGCGTTCGGTGTGATGGTGTAGCTGCCATCATCATTGTGTTGGATGGTCGCATTTTCATCAGTAGATAGATTGATAGCTTCTAAGTTATCGCTATCGATATCACCTGCTCTTGCTAGCAATTGCTCTTGGCTTAGCGTGATGGAGCTATCTTCATTGATGGTGTAAGCCAAATCGCCCGATACTGGCGCATCATTGATTGGCAATACATCAACGTTAATGTGTGTTTCAACCGTTGCGCCATCTTCATCTTGAATGGTCACACCCAGTTGAACCTGACCATTGAAGTTTTCGTTGGGTGCAAAGCTGCATGTACCATCACCATTTACAGTGAAGATACCGTCAGAGCCATCGTAGTTAATGCCAACAAGTTCTACATCGCCTTCGATATCCGAAGCATTCACAAGAATCTGAGATTCACTGAACGTCAGAACCGAATCTTCGTCAATGGTGTATGACGTTGGACCCGCAACTGGTGGATCGTTCACTTCAAGAACGGTAATACCTGCTGTGGTTTCATCAATTGCACCTTCTTCATCTGCAACAATCACATCAAGGCTGATATCACCGCTGAAGTTTTCATTAGGAAGGAAGGTATAGCTGCCATCGCCGTTATCTTGGAACACACCATCAGTGCCACTGTAAGTCACAGTATCAACCGACACCGCACCTTCAATATCCGAAGAGTTAGCTAGCAACTGTTCATCAGAAATTGTGATGGCATTGTCTTCATTGACCATGTATGAGGTTGAACCCGCAACTGGCGGATCGTTCTCAGGAGTCACACTCACATCAATGTTAGCGCTGACTGTTTCTGTGCCATCAGACACATCGAAACTGAAGTTCACATCGCCATTGAAGTTCTCGTTTGGCGCAAAGGTATAAGTACCATCACCGTGGTCGGTCAGTACGCCATCACCACCTGTATAGCTAATACCTTCAACGGTTAAGTCGTCGCCATCAATATCGGTGGCACCGGTAAGTAAGTCGGCGTCTGTAAATTGAAGCGTACCGTCTTCTGCGATACTGAATTGTTGGTCTTGAGGAACCGGCAAGTCATTAACTGGGTTAACAGTAAGATCGGCGGTTGCTTGAACCGTGTCAGTACCGTCAGTGATGTTGAATTGAATATCAATGTCACCATTGAAGTTCGCATCTGGTGTGATGGTGAAACTGCCGTCATCGTTAGCTACAACCGTCGCATCACCACCAACTGTTAAGTCACTTGCGGTTAGATCTTCGCCTTCTACATCGGACGCTTGAGACAACAGCTGATCTTGGCTCAGTGTGATTGAACCATCTTCGTTAACGTTGTAAGCCAAATCACCAGACACTGGCGCATCATTGATTGGTAATACGTCAACATTGATGACGGTTTCCACTTCTGCACCATCTTCATCACGAATGGTGACATCAAGCTGAACTTGGCCATTAAAGTTCTCATTTGGAGCGAAGCTGCAAGTGCCGTCACCATTTACTGAGAAGATACCCTCAGGGCCATCGTAGCTAATACCAACAAGCTCAACATCCCCTTCTACATCTGAGGCGTTAAGCAACACTTGAGACTCACTGAAGGTAAGTACTGAGTCTTCATCAATGGTGTAAGACGTAGGGCCTGCAACCGGCGGATCGTTCACTTCAAGAACATTGATGCCCGCGGTCGTTGAGTCGGTCGCACCATCTTCATCAGCAACAACCACATCCAGTGCAATTTCACCGCTGAAGTTCTCATTTGGCGAGAAGGTGTAAGTGCCGTTACCATTGATTTCGAGGACACCGTCGCTACCAGAGTAAGTCACGCTGTCTATCGATACATCACCTTCAATATCTGAAGATGTTGCCAATAGTTGTGCATCAGAAATGGTAATCGAATTATCTTCATTCACCGTGTAGGACGTTGAGCCCGCAACAGGCGGATCGTTCTCAGGAGTCACGCTAACATCAATGTTTGCAGACACGGTATCGGTACCGTCTGACACATCGAAGCTAAAGCTCACATCACCATTGAAGTTTTCGTTTGGAGCAAAGCTATATGATCCCTCACCCAAGTCAGTCAGTACGCCATCAGTGCCTTCATAAGTGATGCCCTCAACCGTCAGGTTATCACCTTCAACGTCTGTCGCGCCTGTAAGTAGATCCGCGTCTGTGAACTGTAAAGTACCGTCTTCTGCAATACTGAACTGTTGATCTTGAGGTACTGGTAGGTCGTTTACTGGGTTAACCGTTAGGTCAGCCGATGCTTGAACGGTATTGGTGCCATCAGAGATATCGAAGCTGATATCAATGTCGCCATTGAAGTTCTCATCTGGCGTGATGGTGAAACTGCCATCATCGTTAGCTACAACCGTCGCATCACCACCAACCGTTAGGCCGCTAGCAGTAAGGTCATCGCCTTCAACATCAGATGCTTGTGATAACAGTTGCTCTTGGCTTAAACGGATAGAACCGTCTTCATCGATTGAGTACGCTAAGTCACCAGACACTGGCGCATCATCAACCGCTATAACACTCACATCGATGTTTGCAGAGACCGTATCGGTGCCGTCAGACACATCAAAACCGAAGTTTACGTCGCCATTGAAGTTTTCATTCGGTGCGAAGGTGTATGTGCCATTACCATTGTCGGTAAGAATACCGTCGCCACCGTCGTAGGTCACACCTTCAACCGTTAGGTTGTCGCCTTCAATGTCCGTTGCACCTGTTAATAGGTCGGCATCGGTGAAGATTAACGTGCCATCTTCTTCAACGCTGAACTGTTGGTCTTGAGGGACTGGCAGGTCATTAACTGGATTAACAGTAAGGTCAGCTGATGCTTGAACCGTATTGGTACCATCTGAGATATCGAAGCTAATATCGATATCACCATTGAAGTTCTCATCTGGCGTAATCGTGAAACTGCCATCATCGTTTTGAGTAACGGTTGCATCACCGCCAACCGTTAGGCCGCTGGCCGTCAGGTCATCGCCTTCCACGTCAGAGGCTTGAGAAAGCAGCTGCTCTTGGCTTAGACGAATCGAACCATCTTCGTCGATTGAGTACGCTAGGTCACCAGACACAGGCGCATCATCAACCGCAGTCACACTTACATCGATGTTCGCAGAGACCGTATCGGTGCCGTCTGACACATCGAAGCCGAAGTTTACGTCACCATTGAAGTTTTCATTTGGCGCAAAGGTGTACGTGCCGTTACCGTTGTCGGTAAGGATACCGTCGCCACCATCGTAGGTCACACCTTCAACCGTTAGGTTGTCACCTTCAATGTCTGTCGCGCCTGTAAGCAGATCCGCGTCTGTGAACAGTAAAGTACCGTCTTCTTCAACACTGAATTGCTGATCTTGAGGGACTGGCAGGTCGTTAACTGGGTTAACCGTTAGGTCAGCCGATGCTTGAACCGTATTGGTACCATCTGAGATATCGAAGCTAATATCGATATCACCATTGAAGTTCTCATCTGGCGTGATGGTGAAGCTGCCGTCATCATTAGCTACAACCGTCGCATCTCCACCAACCGTAAGGTCGCTAGCCGTAAGGTCATCGCCTTCCACATCTGATGCTTGTGATAGCAACTGCTCTTGGCTTAGACGAATCGAACCATCTTCGTCGATTGAGTACGCTAGGTCGCCAGACACTGGTGCATCATCAACGGCAGTTACGCTCACATCGATGTTTGCAGATACCGTATCGGTTCCGTCTGACACATCGAAACCGAAGTTTACGTCACCATTGAAGTTCTCATTTGGCGCAAAGGTGTATGTACCATTACCGTTGTCGGTAAGAATACCGTCACCGCCATCGTAGGTCACACCTTCAACCGTTAGGTTGTCGCCTTCAATATCAGTCGCACCTGTTAATAGATCAGCATCAGTGAAAATAAGTGTGCCGTCTTCTTCAACGCTGAACTG